>CBCSVZ010000208.1:0-2909 GCA_965143695.1 uncultured Oscillospiraceae bacterium | reverse complement strand
ATACGGTATCCGGAGGACTTGATCACATCGTCCACACGGCCTACATACCAGATGTAGCCGTCCTCGTCACGCCATGCGGTGTCACCGGTGTGATACAGACCGTCATGCCATGCCTCCTTCGTCTTCTCCTCGTCCCGGTAGTAGCCGCAGAACAGGCCGCAGGGAATATGCTTATCTGTATGAATAACGATCTCGCCTGTTTCGCCCTGAGCAACCGGTTTGCCGTCCGGATCCACAATATCCACATCAAACAGAGGATTGGGCACACCCATGGAACCCGGCTTGGGTGTCGTACCGATGGGGTTGTAAATCGCCAATGTGGTTTCCGTCTGCCCGAAGCCCTCCATCAGCTTAACTCCCGTGGCCTTCAGGAACTGCTGATACACCTCCGGGTTCAGCGCCTCCCCGGCAACACAGGCGTATTCCAGAGAGGACAGGTCGAATTTGGACAAATCCTCTTTGATAAAGAACCGGAACATGGTCGGCGGTGCGCAGAAGGTGGTGATATGGAACTCCTTGAACATGGGGAGAATATCGTTGGCATCAAATTTATCAAAGTCATAGGTAAACACCGGGGCTTCACACATCCATTGACCGTAGAGCTTACCCCAGAGGGCTTTGCCCCAGCCCGTGTCGGATATGGTAAAATGCAGGCCGTCGGGATTGACATTGTGCCAGAATTTCGCTGTGGTAAAATGCCCCAGAGGGTATTTGTGATTGTGGGCGGCGATTTTAGGATAGCCTGTCGTACCGGAGGTAAAGAACATGAGCATCAGATCCGAGCCGAAAGCGCCCTCCTCCTTAGAAGGCCTGGGGAACACATCGGAACACTGCTCCATTTCGGTATCAAAATCATGCCAGCCCTCTCTGGTGCCCCCTACCAGCATTTTGATCTCCAATTCGGGACAGCGCGCGGCCGCCAGATCCACCTGGTGGGCTACATCCCCGTCGGCAGTTGCTACAATGGCCTTTACACCGGCCGCATTGAAGCGGTATTCAAAGTCATGCTCTACAAGCAGGTTCGTAGCGGGGATGACAATGGCCCCCAGCTTGTGGAGGGCAAGAATAGAGAACCAGAACTGGTAGTGGCGCTTCAGCACCAGCATTACCTTGTCCCCCTTGCGAATGCCGAGGCTTTTAAAATAGTTGGCCGTCTTGGAAGAATACAGGCTCATGTCTTTGAAGGTGAAATTCCGTACCTGCTTGTCCCGGCTTACATGGAGCATGGCCGTCTTATCGGGGCACTTCTCGGCAAGCCCGTCTACAATATCAAAAGCAAAGTTAAAATCTTCTTCGTTCTTAAAGTGTATTTCTTGAAGCACATTATTCTCATCCAGGGTAAAATCAACAAATCGGTTGAAGATACCGTCTCTGGACTGAACCCGGCTGTTGATCTCGTCCTGGGTCTTCTTAACAAGAACCCCCTCTTCGTTCTCAGGATATTCATAGGCCTTGAACTGGGGATGGAATACTACTGCAATAAACTCACAGGTCTCCCCGCCTACGGCGATCATGCCGTGAGGAGTGCTGCTGTTGTAGTAAATGGAATCTCCGGGGCCCAGGATTTCAATATGCTCATCGATCTGTACCTTTAACTGGCCGCTTATGATCACATCGAACTCCTGCCCTTCATGGGTGCTCAGCTTGATGGGCTGATGCTGTTCTTCCTCCAGATAGGGCGCCTTCACCCGAAAAGGCTCTGCCTGCTTATTTTTAAACATGGGGGCCAGATTATTGTAGGAAAAACCTTTTCTTCTGGTAATCGGCAGTCCGCCTCCGTTTCTGGTTACAGAATAGGATGTCAGCGTGGGGCTGGAGCCCTTCAGGATATCCGTTACATCCACGTGAAAGTGCTGGGCACATTTGTAAATAAAAGTGAAGGAGAAATCCATTTTCCCCTCTTCCAGAGCCTGATAGTCTGACAAAGTCACATTTGTTCGCTTCGCCATATCCTCCTGGGTGATATCCATAATTTCTCTCAGAGTCCGGATGCGTCCTCCTACCTCTTTCAGCATGTTTTCCATTGAATCTGTCATCCTTTCTTATAAAAAATAAAGCCCGTCTCAAATTTCTTGAGACGGGCTAACCCGCTGTACCACTCGCAGACTCCATCAAGTCCTCTGCCTTAACGCGGCAGGCAACGGGAAAGCTTACTTTGAACCATTTCTGCTCTCCGGCTCGGAAGTGATAGGTATTGCTGAATCTCCGCTATCGGCTCACACCAACCGCCGACTCTCTGAAAACTTATGACTCATACCGTCTTCGTCACAGCCATTTCTATAATGTTCGGAAAGGATTATATCACAAAGTGAAAAAGCATGTCAACAGTTTTTCGGATCTTTTCTCCTGTCCGCTTCAGGCTGAAAAAGCATTCCGCACATGTTGACCGTACGGGGTTCCAACTGTACTACCGCTTTCTGCGGCCGAAAAACTTCTCACCGGACTTGCTCTTCTTGAAAGAGTACAAATCGTCTATCTTCTTGGAATCCACCTTGACCTTGCCCTTCTGTGCTGTTACAGGAGGTTCGGCCGGGTCGCTTGCAGGAATATATTCAAAATCATCCTCTGTATCCGGCACGGAGCCGAATATGATACTGGTATTCTTCTTTACCCTTTCCGCAAAGCCGGCATCAAAGTCATCCGTCTCATCAAAAAGGCTTCTTCGCGCTTCCGCTTCTTCACTGGGAATGTCCTCCGCAGATTCCTCCCGGATCGCCCCTACATCTTTCAGCGCTTCTATGAGTTCCTCATCGGCCTCGGGAATCTCAGGCATCTTTTCTGAAAGCTCCGTTTCCGACTCTTCACGAATTTCTTCGATTTCTTCATCGGCCGCAGCTTCCGGCTCCGCTTCCTGCACAGCCTCCGATTCCGGCGCATCCGCAGGATCCTCTTCGGTAGGTATCTCAGAC
>CBCSVZ010000207.1:0-2936 GCA_965143695.1 uncultured Oscillospiraceae bacterium | reverse complement strand
CAGACCGGGTCATTGCCTGCCTGTCCGGGGAGCGCCCCGGCGCATTTCATCCGCGGGAGCCTGTTATACTGGCGGCGGAGGATCTGTCTCCCAGTGAGACGGTTCAGTTTGATAAGTCGAAAATACTTGCCTTTATACTTACAAAGGGTTCTGCCAATTCCCATACGGCGATCCTCGCCAGGACTATGGGGATCCCCGCGGTGGTAAACACGGGTCCCCTGGGGGATGTGGACGGATTGGATGCCATTGTAGACGGAGGAGAAGGGCTGGTGATCCTTGCACCCGATGCCGCCTGCAGGGAACAGTATGACCGGAAAATGCAGTTGCGCCGGGAGGCCGCCAGACGGATACAGGCCTTAAAGGGACTTCCCAATGAGACCTCTGACGGCCGGACCATCGACATCTTTGCCAATATCGGAGGGCTTTCCGATATTGGCTATGCCCTGGCCAACGATGCGGGAGGGATCGGTCTCTTCCGAAGCGAGTTCCTGTTTCTGAGCGCAAAGGACTATCCCACGGAGGAGGAACAGTTCCGGGCCTATAAAGAGGCGGCGCAGCAGCTGGGGGGCAGGAAGGTCGTTATCAGAACACTTGACATCGGCGCCGATAAACAGATAAACTATTTCGGGCTGCCCCATGAGGAAAATCCGGCCATGGGAATGCGGGCGATCCGTATCTGCCTTACCAGACCGGAGCTGTTCATTACGCAGCTGCGCGCGCTGTACAGGGCATCGGCTTTCGGAAATATCAGTATTATGTTTCCCATGATCGTCTCGTTAGAGGAAGTACGCAAGGCAAAAGACATTGCCGCCCGGGTAAGGGCTGATTTGCGGAGAGAGGGGATCCCTTTTAACGAGGATACCGAGCTGGGGATCATGATCGAGACGCCGGCAGCCGCACTGATCAGCGATGAGCTGGCGGCCGAGGTGGATTTCTTCAGTGTGGGTACCAATGACCTGTCCCAGTACACGCTGGCGATCGACAGACAGAATGAGGCGCTGGCGCCGTTCTTTAACGCCCATCACCGGGCAGTGCTTGCACTGATTAAAATGGCAGCTGAAAGCGCCCATGCCCATGGAATATGGATCGGTATCTGCGGCGAGCTGGGAGCGGATACGGCGCTTACGGAGGAATTTCTGAATATGGGAATCGACGAGCTCTCCGTATCGCCCTCCAAGGTGCTGGCCGTACGGGAGCGGGTGCGGTCTTTATAATTTTACGAGGAGATACTGTTACAATGCACGACATCAAACTGATGGCTTTTGATCTGGACGGAACACTGCTGGGAGAGGATAACCGCATATCTGATGAAAACTTTAATGCCCTCGCGGAGGCGGCAGAGCAGGGGATTACTCCGGTCATTGCCACCGGCAGAAACTATTCCGAGGTGCCCCCTCGGGTAAAGGAGCTTCCTATCCGGTATTTCATTACTGCCAACGGCGGCTATGTATATGACAGGGAAGCGGACAAGGTACTGCATGCCCATTGCCTTACTTTGGAGCAGGCGGAGTATGTGCTGTCTCTGGGAAAACGGTTCGGCGGCTACTCCATGTTCTATATCGGCCGCCACGTATATACCTCCTCTGATTTCGGCGACTATATGAAGAGCCTTCCCTCCGGAAACGTATACGAGCAGCTGGCGAAAGAGTATATTCCCTGCGACGACATTTCCGGGGAGCCGGGTGCCGATACATACACGCAGAAGGTCGTGCTTTTCTTTCGGGAGGAGGAAGACCGCAGCAGAATGCTGCACTGCGTAAAATATTCGGACAGGCGTTGGGAGGAATTTGAAATCAGCTCCTCCTATCGGAATAATACGGAATTCAATCCCAAAGGAGTCAATAAGGGCACAGGTCTTCAGATCATTATGAAGATACTGGGTGTGGAAGCCCGTCAGGTTGCCGCGATCGGCGACAGCAGTAACGATATTTCCATGCTCAGAATGTCCGGCAGCTCTTTCACGGTGGCCAATGCCCGGGAAGAAGTCAGAAAGTGCGTGCCGGAAACCAATATTATGCCCTCAAGCGCTGAAAACGGTGTCGCGCGCATGGTGGAACGCTGCATGGGCACGGACCGCTTCCGGAAGTAGACCGGAGTTTTCTGTATCTTGTGAAAATTTTAAAATTGCTATATAATAGACAAATAAGCAGGTAATATGTTGTAATAGTCATTTAAGGTTACTGACGGATGGATATTAAAGATTTGATCAAGCTGCTGGGAGGCCTCGGCCTCTTCCTCTACGGTATGTTTCTGATGGGTACGGGACTGAAATCCGTAGCCGGCGGCAAGCTGCAGATGATTTTGGAGAAGCTTTCCTCAACACCCCTGAAAGGGCTTCTGTTGGGAACGGTGGTCACCGCAGTCATTCAGTCTTCGTCGGCTACTACGGTCATGGTGGTAGGTTTCGTAAACTCCGGAATTATGAAGCTCAGTCAGGCCATCGGTGTGGTCATGGGAGCCAACATAGGAACTACTGCTACCGGCTGGATCCTCAGTATGGCGGGTATTCAGGGGGAAACGGTTAAGCCTGCAGATCTGGCCCCCATTATTGTGCTGGTGACGGCTGTTATCATCATGTTTGCCAAAGATGTAAAGAAAAAACAGATCGCATCTATCTGTCTCGGCTTTTCGATTCTGATGTGGGGCATGTCGTTTATGAGCCAGGCCGCCGACCCGCTGACGGAAATGCCTGAATTTACTTCTATTCTTACTCTTTTCTCCAATCCCTTCTTCGGCATATTGGCCGGAGCTGTCATTACGGCTATCATACAGTCCTCTTCTGCTACGGTAGGCATTTTACAGGCCCTGTCTGTAACGGGGACGCTTTCCTATTCCGCCTGTATTCCGATTATAATCGGTATGGATATCGGTGCCTGTGTCCCGGTACTCATTTCCGGAATCGGTGCCAATAAAAACGGAAAACGCACGGCTCTTAT
>CBCSVZ010000206.1:0-2950 GCA_965143695.1 uncultured Oscillospiraceae bacterium | reverse complement strand
AATAGCCACCAGTATTCTGAATAAATAATTCATCCGTCTCCTCCTTTGTCATCACTGAAATCAATACCCTGAACATGAATATTTACCGTGTGGACAGAAATTCCCGTAAGGGACTCCACAGCGTTCTTGACCTTCTCCTGTATATTCCATGCTACATCAGGTATTCGGAAGCCGTATTTCAGTATTACATACAGATCCACTTCCGTATGTCCGTTTTCTGTCTGAACCTTAACGCCCTTGGCCAGGTTCACTCTGCCGAAAGCCTCAACGATACCGCCCGTAAGCCCTGTACTCATACCGGCAACGCCCTCCACCTCAGTAGCCGCCACACCTGCTGTTATGGCAACGACCTCATCTGAGATCAGCATATCGTTTTGATGATTCCTTTCCTCAGCCAAAAAACTGCCTCCAAATTTTATTCTTTTGCATTATAGCATAATATGCCGTAAAAGTTAAGCCTGTAAGGGAAAAAGGTTCTCCTGTCAGACCGGGCAGGCTCCATGCTGCCGTAACGGACGCACAAGAGGCTTGCTTAAAGTTTCTATTTTTGTGCCGGATAGCACAACAATGGAACGGTTATCCAGACATCTTGTGCCAGATAGCACAAGGGCCTTTGTTTTTTGTCTGAAACTTGTGCTATCCGGCACAAGTTCTGTAATTTTCTTCATCGCCCCTGTGCCGGTCATCGGAGTAAAACCTTCATAAATTGAAAGGCCACCTCAAAATTCTTGAGATGGCCCCGCGCTCCCGATATCAATCAACTATTTTGTTACCGTTATATTGATCTTAAATACTTCCTCTCCCTTGTATTTTACCGTAACCTCTGTACTTCCCGGGCTCTTCACCCGGATGAAGCCCTTATTGTCTATGGTGCATACAGACGTATCGGCTACAATAAAGCGCATCTCACTAATCTCCTGAAAGCTCCCGTCCGCATAGTATACCGTAGCTCTGATCTGCTTCGGGTAGGGGTAAGAAAGCGACACCGTGTAATCAGTGGTCTGGGAAGGCTCTACCCGCAATATGATCCTATCCTGTGCGGCATCCGCGTTTTCATACACATACAGCGCACATTGATAGGATAAATTCTGATACTGTACGGTAATATGCGTAAAGCCCGCCTTAACCGCCTTGACCGCAAGGGTCTTAGCATCCACAGACGCAACGGACGCATCCCATACGGTTACCTTCAGATCCTTCTTCTGCTCCTCCGTCAAGCCAATGGCCGCATGTGCGCCATTGACAACCAGTACCGAAAGCATTCTGCCGCTGTCGTCTACTGTCATGGATAAATCCTCCGCATAGATGCCGGCAATATAATCCAAGGCTCCGGGGTTGTAGGTGCTCTCATCGCCGAAATCGGCAGCCTTTACCGCGGTCTGGGTCTGCGGGGCATCTCCCAGCGACAGGGTTATCTTCTGCAATCTGGTAGGCCAGTGAGCCCAGTTTTCCGAACCGGTTCCGTAGGCATAGCCCACATAGACATCGCCGGAAAGTCGGATATGGCCATTGGGTCTTCCGGAAATTCCGCAGTTATGCGCTCCGGCAGCAGTATTCTCTGAAACCTCAGCACACAGTTCAAAATGAATACCGTCGTCTGATTGATAGAAGGTAAGCTTGGAATCCTCAGACATTCGGTTGGCTGCACACACACCTAAAAATTTACCGTAATCCTCTACATATTTCACATCCAGAGAATCTCCGGGCCGGTTCTCTATGGCATCACCCTGATACTCCATGGTAGCAGGCCAGTTTTCGGCAGTTGCATCCGCCGTATATACCTTTGTATAGGAAACCCCTACCGTAAGCCAGTTAATATAAATATACAAGGTGCCGTCTTTTTCAACAAAGGAAGGCTCTCCCGCACCGAAATAGTCCGTATTCTCATCAAAATACACTATGGGTTCCGGTGTTCCCGACCAGCCTTCTCCGTCCCACTTGGAATAAGGCCCTTCGGGATTCTCGCTTCTGGCAACAAACACGCAGTTGCCGGTCTCAGCATAAAGCGTGGAGGTATAGCCCAGATAATAGTATTTGCCCACTTTCACAACGCCCGGATCACAGACAGACTGTCCGTCACGGGAGTTCGAGGTTCCCATAAGCGCTACCGTTTCCGGAGTCCAGGTCTGGCCGCCGTCCTGCGAACGTCTGTAATAGATCCAGTCCCACTGCCCGTTATAGCCGGGTCCCGCAAACCAGGCATCTATGGAACCGTCCGCATTGGTCAGAAGGGTCGGCCCGTATCGGTATCCCGCAGCTCCCCCGGGATTATAAATACACAAGCCCGGATCCGCCACGGAAACATTTACATATTTCGACGGGTCCGGAGTTACAGAAAGTACCCCGTCATCAAAAACAGTGATATCCTTCTCTGTACAGCCCCAAAGGCCCGCCATCACAAACAACATTATTAGAAAAACAGATACATTCCTGACACTTTTCACTTAAAATTGCTCCAATCAATTATGATTCACTATTAAAGCATTTTAAGCACAAATTGTCAATAGAGATTCCTGTAGAGTCCTGCGCCAGCTGTGCAATTGCAGCAGCCTCTGTCTCATCTATTTCAGCCTTGGAGACCGTGATCTCCATTTCTCCTTCCCCGGAGAGCAGTACCAGTACATCCTCATACCCCCGGCCCGCAATGACAGACTCCAGCTTTTCTTCCGTTTCCGTCATGGCAGCCAAAGACTCGGAAATTTCATTTGCCGCTGTGATTTCCGCTTCCGTAGATTCCGAATCCGCCAGGACAGCTGCACATTCGGCCTCGGCAGCAGCCCTTTCGCTTTCCCGTTCCAGCCTCGCTTTTGCAAAAAACTCTTCCGACGGATTGACCTCCTCTACGGGATCGGCATTTGCGGCAGCCGTTGGCTTAATCTCTCCGGCCTCCTGCTTTGCAGACCTTACATTCTGTACGATCGCCACCGCCAGCAGCACCGCGCATACACTT
>CBCSVZ010000205.1:0-2954 GCA_965143695.1 uncultured Oscillospiraceae bacterium | reverse complement strand
ATAATTTCATGATTATTCATCCTTTATGTGATTTTTAGCCTTCATCATAGCCTGTACCTTGCAGGGCAGACCGAACAGATTGATAAAGCCTTCTGCGTCGTGGTGATCATAGAGGTCGCCGGTAGTAAAGGAAGCAAGGCTCTCATTGTAGAGAGAGTAAGGAGAGGTGGTACCTGCCTTGATGATGTTTCCTTTATAGAGCTTGAATTTTACCTCGCCGGTAACATACTTCTGTGTGGATTCAATAAACGCCTGCAGCGCTTCCCGCAGAGGGGTGAACCACTTGCCCTCGTATACCACATCGGCAAACTTGTTTCCGATTTCCTTTTTGCAGGTATAGGTGGCGCGGTCCAGAATCAACTCCTCCAGCTGCTGATGTGCTTCCATCAGTATGGTTCCGCCGGGTGTCTCATAGACGCCACGGGATTTCATTCCTACTACACGGTTTTCGACAATATCTACAATACCGATACCGTGCTTGCCGCCTAATTGATTGAGCTCCGTAATAATTTCGGATACTTTCATCTTCTTGCCGTTTAAGGTCTTGGGCACGCCCTTTTCGAATGTCATGGTTACATATTCTCCTTCATCGGGAGCTTCCTCAGGGGTTACGCCGAGTACCAGCAGGTGCTTGTAGTTTGGCTCATTGGCGGGATCCTCCAGCTCCAGTCCTTCGTGGCTGATGTGCCAGAGGTTCCGATCGCGGCTGTAGCTGCTGTCTGCAGAGAAGGGAAGGTCAATTCCGTGGGCTTTGCAGTATGCGATCTCGTCCTCCCGGGACTGCATTTTCCAGGTTTCGTTGCAGCGCCAGGGGGCAATGATCTGAAGATCCGGAGCCAGCGCCTTGATTCCCAGCTCAAAACGAACCTGATCGTTTCCTTTTCCGGTAGCGCCGTGGCAGATGGCAACGGCTCCCTCTTTGCGGGCGATCTCTACCAGCTTCTTTGCAATCAGAGGCCGGGCCATGGAAGTACCCAGCAGGTATTTATTTTCATATACAGCATGTGCCTGTACGCAGGGAACGACATATTCGTCGCAGAATTCGTCTGTCAGATGTTCAATGTACAGTTTTTCTGCACCGGAGAGCTTCGCCCGTTCCTCCAGACCGTCCAGCTCGTTGCCCTGTCCTACATCGATACAGCAGCAAACAACATCGTAGTCATAGTTCTCTTTCAGCCATGGGATGATCGCGGTGGTATCCAATCCTCCGGAATATGCTAAGATTACTTTATCTTTTTTCATTTCTGTCACCGTTCCTTTTCTTTATTCCTTGCAGTCTCCTGCAAACAAGCATAATAGTTAAAATTTAAAAATTTGTAAAAAGGGTCCCTTGACAAGTAAACGACCGTTTGCTATCATATTGGTGAACGATCGTTTACTGATGTGGAGGTAGTAAAATGTCTGACACAAAAGAAAGTATTTTAACCGCTGCGCTTCATCTGTTTGCACAAGACGGCTATGAGGCTGTTTCGGTCAGTATGATTGCCGGAGCACTGGGTATGACCAAAGGCGCCTTGTATAAGCACTACAAAAATAAGCGTGACATCTTCGACAGCATTGTAGAACGCATGAAGGAAAGGGATTATGAAAGGGCCGGAGAATACCAAATGCCGGAAGAACCCGCGGAGAAGGGGACGGAGGCTTACCGAAATACATCTTTAGAGCAAATCGGGGCCTACTCCAAAGCACAGTTTCGCTATTGGACAGAAGACGAATTTTCCTCCGACTTCCGAAAACTGCTGACCCTGGAGCAGTATCGCGATCCGGAGATGGGGCAGCTGTATCAGCAGTATCTTGCAAGCGGTCCGCTCCTGTACATGGCTGATATTTTCGGGGAACTCACAGGGAGAAAATCGGAGGCCATGCAATTGGCATTGGAATTTTTCGGGCCTTTTTTCCTTTTATTAAGCGTTTATGACAGTGCAGAGGACAAAGCAGGTGTTATTCAATCGGCCGATCAGCATATTGATTGCTTTACGGCTTATTTAAAAGAAAAGAAATTTTAAGAGAGACAAGGAGAAAAGAACATGAATTATGTACTCAGTCAAAAATATGACAGACCGGACCTTATGGCAAAAATTATGGGACCGAATCCAATTAAGCTGGAGGAGGAATTACTGATTGATTGTAAAATCCCCCAAGGCGCTGTAGTTTGCGATCTCGGCAGCGGACAGGGATTGACTTCTGTCTTCCTGGCAAAAGAATACGGCTTTCAGGTATACGCCGCTGACCTCTGGAGCGATCCGGAGGAGAATCAAAAATTTGTCTGTGAAATGGGGCTTACTGAGGAACAGGTCATTCCTGTTAAAGCGGACGCCGTGGATTTACCGTTTGATAAAGAATTTTTTGATGGGGTCATTACCACAGATTCTTACAACTATTTCGGCCGTGACCCGGACTATCTGGACGGTAAATTGCTTCCCTTTGTGAAGAAGGGCGGCTATATTTATATTGCCGTTCCCGGTATGAAACAGGATTGTCACGATCATTTGCCGCCTGAACTTCTGTTGTCCTGGACTCCTGAGCAGCTTGACTATCTGCATGATGTGGCATATTGGACAGATCTGGTAAGCAGGTGCAAGGGAGCAGAGGTTATTTCCGTAACCGAGATGGAGTCCAATGATGAGGTTTGGGAGGATTGGCTGAAACAAGACAACGAATATGCCATCGGTGACCGTAAGGCAATGGACGCAGGCGGCGGAAAGTACCTGAACTTTATCAAAATTGTTTTAAGAAAGCTTCCGTCATTTGCCTGATCAGCGTATTGCTTTTCTTTACAGATAGAAAAGGGGCTGACTCAAAATTGATTCGGGATCAATTTTTCTTAGGGGACTACAAAAAAATGCTTTGTATCTAATAATTTAGTTTTGAAAAAATAGATACAAACGTGTATCCATTTTAAAGATTTTTCTAGAAACAGATACAAAATACATGGCTGTTTGTATCTGTTTTTG
>CBCSVZ010000204.1:0-2961 GCA_965143695.1 uncultured Oscillospiraceae bacterium | reverse complement strand
CAACAGCCAGAAGGAATATCACATTGGCAATGTAGAAGGCAAAGCCAAAGCGGTTAAAGGTCAGCCCCTCCGAGGTAAAATGCGGCAGCTCCCCGAAGGCATTTGCAAAATTACCGGCAAAGTATTCCCAGCCGAACTGGCCCGCGGGCATACGCATAAATTCCGGCAGATAGTTGTGCCCAAATTCCAGAGGATTTCCGAACCGAATATAATTGTACCACAAATAGATACCGCCTATTACGGCAGGCGCCACATAGAACTTCCAGGTCTTCCATATTTTGAATTTGTACTGTTTGGCTATGATATATGCAAAAGGGATAAAGTATATCAGCTGAAAGGGCCGGCAGCCTACGGCACAGGCCAGAAGGACACAGGCGGTATAGAAATCTCTGTCCCGACTGCCGAGAATAAAATAGAAGGCGCCGGTTGTCAGCAGCAGTGACAGAGCCTGGGCCTGAAACCACACGCCGCCTGCCATCTTATTTGTACATATAAAGAGGGCAGAAGAGGCAATACACAGGAAGGCCGCTCCGCAGACAGAAAGGGCATAAGAGTATCGAAACCGTCTGCCGATCAGGATGGCAAATACAAATGCTCCCGTTGTGTACAGAATCACCATCAGGGTATTGGGGGTGTTCTCGCCAAAGAAAAAGCTGAGCAGAAACATGGGTACTGAGGGGAACGGCGGAAAGCTTACATAGTATTCATTTCCTTCCTGGTCCTCTATGGGAGCGTTGACATCCCCGAACTGCTCCCGATAGGCTTCATAGTCGTCCATACCGTGCTCTGCCAGATATTCTTTATTTACAATGGCCAGTTCCAGATAGGGATAGTTCTGAGAAAGCTTTGCTTCGCCCCTGCGCCAGGCCATGGCCTGCAAGGTATAGCTGTCATACATACTGTGTTCCCAGGGGGCGTCAGAGCCCGCCGCAGAATAGATGCAAAGGACGAGACCGATAAATACAAGAGCGGACAGAACGCATATAAGGATTTGATTTTTACTTTCTTTTGACAATATATCTTACACTCCTGATCTTT
This sequence comes from uncultured Oscillospiraceae bacterium, assembly GCA_965143695.1. Lineage (GTDB taxonomy): Bacteria > Bacillota > Clostridia > UBA1212 > SIG427 > CABQMV01. The sequence goes on along the minus strand of CBCSVZ010000204.1, from coordinate 1,923 downwards.
TCTTGCTCTATTTTAAAACAGACAGCCGGAAAAAGCAATATGCTATAGCTTACGGTTATCCGCGCCCCGGTGTACATCCGGCCTGTCCATGGCGGCCTCCAGCTTCTCCAGCTTTGCGCGTTTTTGCTGTATTTCGTCCTCTCCGAAGAGGGTCAGCTGTGTAAAATCCTCCTGTGCGGGAATCAGATTCATTCCGGTAACGGAGAGCGTTCTGATGGGTTTCCCCTGGGGCCAGAAGCTTTGCACAAGCTCCATGGCGGCCGTGCTGATCTCCGATGCAAGAAATGTGGGCAGCGGAAGCTTTTTCTGACGGGAGACAGTCTTTAAGTCTGTATCCTTTACTCCCACGGAAACGGTGCAGCATTTCAGATCCGCCCTGCGCATGCGGGAGGCAATGGAATCCGAAAGCAGCCGGATTCCCAGACGGACCTGCTCCCAGTCCGTAAGATCCCGGCGAAAGGTATTGCTGTTTCCTATGGATTTTACATCGCTGCCGTCTCCGGGAGGCGTCACGGGACTGTCGTCCAGGCCGTTGGCATAGATCCACAGGGTGTCGCCCATTTTACCCAGGTGGGATATGAGCAGCTGACGGTCTGCCGCCGCCAGGTCTCCGATCGTGGAGACACACAGCTGCGCCAGCTTTTCCCGAACCTTGCCCCCTACAAACAGGAGACTCTCTACCGGAAGAGGGAAAATCCTGTCCCGCCAGTTCTCCTCTGAGAACTCGGTGGTGGCATCGGGCTTTTGATAGTCGCTGCCCAGCTTTGCAAAAACCTTGTTAAAGGAGACGCCTACGGAAATGGTAAGTCCCAGCTCTTCCCGAATCCGTTTTCGCAGGGTATTGGCGATTGTTGTGCCGTCTCCGAACAGCAGACGGCTGCCTGTAACATCCAGCCAGGATTCGTCAATGCCGAAGGGTTCCACCAGATCCGTGTATTCTTTGTAGATGTTGTTTATTTTCACAGAGTATTCTGCGTAGAGCTCATGATGAGGCTCCACCAGCACCAGCGCGGGGCATTTGCGCTTGGCCTGCCATATGGTTTCCGCTGTCTGTATGTTGTACCGCTTGGCAAGCTCGTTTTTGGCCAGAATAATACCGTGACGGTTCTCGGGATTGCCGCAAACTGCCATGGGAACTTCCTTTAATTCGGGGTTGGCGATACATTCTACAGAGGCGTAAAAGCCGTTGCAGTCGCAGTGAAGTACGGTTCTCATTTCATAATAAAGTTGGAGCGATAGTTTTCCAGCGCATCCTGTACGATCCGTAAGGCTTCTTCGCGGTCCTGTACGGTATCCACGGCGGTTTCCTTACCCTCCAGCTGCTTGTAGACGGAGAAGAAGTGCTCAATTTCGTCAAATATATGGCGGGGCAGGTCTTCTATGGTCTTACAGTGCCGGTAGCTGGGGTCGTTAAAGGGCACCGCAATTATTTTTTCGTCGTTCTTGCCGTTATCTATCATTTTAATAACGCCGATGGGGTAGCACTGTACCAATGTCATGGGTAAAATTGCTTCGCTGCACAGTACCAGCACATCCAGCGGGTCGTTGTCATCTCCGTAGGTTATCGGGATGAAGCCGTAGTTTGCGGGATAGTGTGTGGCCGTATGCAGAATTCTGTCCATCCGCAGCAATCCGGTTTGCTTATCCAGTTCGTACTTGATGTTGCTGCCCTTAGAGATCTCAATGACCGCCGTGAAGCTTTCGGGGGTCACCAGAGACGGTGAAATATCATGCCAGATATTCACGGTAAAATCCCTCCTTCGTATCCTTACTCTTCTACAATTATAGCATGACTCAGGCATTTATACCATACAGAAAGAAATAAACTGTATAGACTTTATGGCATGGCAGTGCTATAATGAGCTCGTGCTTTATTGCTTCTGTATGAAATAAACAACGAAAGTGCATGGGTAATTATGAAAA
>CBCSVZ010000203.1:0-2964 GCA_965143695.1 uncultured Oscillospiraceae bacterium | reverse complement strand
CTTCTATTTTATCGGAAACCTCATAGCCGTAGGCCTGACATGCGCTTCTTACCATACGCATACCGCCGAAGGGATTGCAGGCTCTCTTCAGGGGCTCGTCCGTCTGCAGTCCCACGATGATCTCATTCTCTCTGTCAAGATACCCCGGACCGAAGGAGGTCACGGTGATGACCGTATCCGTATCGATTTTCAGCACGCCGCCTTTCCCCCGCTCCTGCCTGCACAGCTCCTCATATTTACTGCGCACCTTCACGGTCCTGGCTGTGGGAGGGGTCAGAAAGCGCTCGTCACCTGTATAGGGGGTGTAATTTTTCTGAATAAAGTCTCTTACATCGATGTTCTGCTGCCATTTTCCCGGGGTAAAATTTCTCCATGCGTCCATATTATTTGCTCCTCTCTTTCTCCGCAATCCGCACTGCCCGGTAAAAAGAAAGGGCAGCGCTCCATTGAACACTGCCCAGACGGTCGGCTTTTGAAAGGTTCCTGCTTCACGATGGTTTCCCATCTCAATCCGTCAGTTACAGGAACAGCTTTATGATACACCGAAAGGGCAGCCTTCGTCAATGAAAACTTTCAATCAGAACCGGAATTTGACAGGCATTCCCGGCAGGCGTATAATACCCCCACTGAAAATGAAAATGATTTTCATTTTACTGTAAACGGGAGTTAATGTTCATGGACAGCAAAAGAACCTACAACACAAAACAGCAGAATATGATATTGGAAACCTTCCGGACACATCCGGACACCTGCTATACGGCCCGACAGCTACTCACATTGCTGGCAGATGTCCATATCGGCGAGGCAACCATTTATCGGAGTCTCCAACGGCTTACGGCAGCGGGGCTCATTAAGAAATTCGCGCCGGCTTCCGGGGATGTCCGGGGAGACAGCAGACTGCACAAGGCCTGCTATCAGTACACTGGAGACCGGAACAGGTGCAAAGACCATTTTCATCTGAAGTGTCTCTGCTGCGGAAGTGTCATACACATGGACTGCAGCTTTATGGGAGAAATCGACAGGCATATTGCCCAGGAGCACCATTTTACCGTGGATAACAGCCAGACTACCCTGTACGGACTGTGCGCCGGATGTGCCGAAATTCATAAGACCCGGGAGGAGACCGAATAAATGGCATTGATAACCTGCGACAATATCACGCTGGCTTATGACAGCAATATCGTACTGAAGGATCTGAGCTTTCATGTAGAGGAAGGAGAATATCTTTGCATTCTCGGGGAGAACGGCTCCGGCAAGAGTACCCTTGTGCGTACCCTGTTGGGTCTGAGAAAGCCTGCCTCCGGACAGATCACCTTCGGAGACGTACTGACTCAAAATGAGATCGGATACATGCCCCAGCATACAGAGATTCAGAAGGATTTCCCCGCTTCCGTATGGGAAGTCGTCCTTTCCGGCTGCCTGAACAGCCGCGGCTGGAAACCGTTTTTCGGCAAAAAGGAAAAAGAGCGGGCCCAGGCAAATATGGAGCGGCTTTCCATTGAAAATATCCGGAATCGCTCCTATAGGGATCTTTCCGGAGGGCAACAGCAGCGGGTACTGCTGGCAAGAGCCCTGTGTGCCACCCACAAGCTGCTGCTGTTGGATGAGCCGGTGGCCGGTCTGGATCCCCTGGTGACACAGGAGCTGTACAGAATCATCGCGGAAATCAATGAAAGCGGCATTACGGTACTGATGGTTTCCCATGATATACGGGCCGCTGTGGACGCTGCTTCACACATTTTACACATCAACAACGAAGCACAGTTCTTCGGAACAGCAGAGGAATACAGACACAGTGAATTGGGTCACCGCTTCCTGTGCGGCTGCCGTCACAGAAAGGAGGATGCGGTAAAATGAACAGTATTTTGGAAATGCTTGCCTTTCCCTCCATTCGCCGTGCGGTTATTGTAGGAGCTTTAATAGCGCTGTGCGCGGCGCTGTTGGGGGTCAGTCTTGTGCTGAAACGCTTCTCTATGATCGGAGACGGTCTTTCCCATGTGGGCTTCGGCGCTCTGGCCCTGGCAACGGTCATGAATCTAAGTCCCCTGGAGGTCTCTATCCCGATCGTTGTAGCCGCGGCTTTTCTTCTACTCCGACTCAGTGATTCTTCGAAAATCAAAGGCGATGCGGCCATTGCCATAATCTCTACCGGCGCTCTGGCCATAGGCGTCATGCTCATTTCCACCACTTCCAACGGAAATGTGGACCTGATGAACTACATGTTCGGAAGCATTCTGGCCATGAAAGCCTCGGATGTCTGGCTCAGTCTGGTACTTTCCGCAGTGGTGCTTGCGGTATACATTATTTCCTATTGGAAAATATTTGCCATTACATTTGACGAGACCTTTGTCCGGGCCACCGGCGTCCGGACGGGCTTCTACAACAGCCTGCTGGCGGTGCTGACGGCTGTCACGATTGTTCTCGGGATGAGACTGATGGGCTCTCTGCTCATCTCCAGTCTGATCATCTTCCCCGCTCTTACGGCCATGCGCGTGTACAAAAGCTTCAAGGGCGTGGTGATCTGTGCGGGAAGCGTATCGGTCGTAGGGCTGATTTCGGGAATCGTCCTGTCCTATCTCCTGTCTGTCCCCGTGGGCGCCAGTATTGTCTGTGTGGACATCGTCCTGTTTCTTCTGTTCTGTCTCGTAGGTAAAATTCGCAGATGATAGAAAAATACCTGATATTTCTGTTTTTTTGAAGTATCCGCGGGTAGAAAGGCGGTTTCCTTTTGCACTGCGCATGTGAAACTTTCATTTTTTCAAAAATTATTATAAGTATATTTTAAATATTTCTTGACGATAATAAAAGTATGATTTATAATAATTGCAAAAAAGGAGTGGGCAGCATGTCTATTACAACCAAAGAGGGCATTTTAAAAGTATTGAAAGCCTATAATCCATGGTGGAAGACCGGAGCAACAAATCCTGCACTCACAAAAACATACAAGCGATTCGCCTTTTACGC
>CBCSVZ010000202.1:0-2989 GCA_965143695.1 uncultured Oscillospiraceae bacterium | reverse complement strand
GAGAGCTCCTCTCCTAACTCTGTCAGTACGGTGTCTGCTTCCTCTTTCGGTAAAATATTCTTTAGAGCCACGACTCCGTATGCGGCAAATTCGTCGTGGCGGGAAAGTGTTTCGACAATATGGGCAGCCCGGGCATTGCCTTGACCGCAAAAGCCCAGCAGAACGATCGCCAGCTTTACCGCCTCACGGCGGCCTGACTGTGTTGCTAATATGAAAGCTGCCTCCAGAAGCTTTTGCTTATCCGTATGCATGTGCTCCAAAAAGGAAAGAACAGGATCGGCCAAAGAGATAGCGCTGTATTTTGAAATACAGTTTTCAACTGCTTTCTGATTGTCCAAAGTAGGCGCAAGCGCAAATTTGCGGACGCGGCGCGCGGCAATGTAATTGGTTACGACGTGCTGTTTGATACTGAAATCGCTTCGCATGAGTGTGCCCTCGTAGGCACCCGGAACCCATACCTCGCCCTCTCTCAGCACCAGCTCATTCTGGTCGGGAAGGGCTTCTGCGGGGTCTTTCTCTATTACTTCGTAAATGGTACTCACAAATTCCTCCGGATCATATCAGTTAAATTTATTAATAAGGGACTGTATGGCACTTCTTCTCATCAGGGGTTTCCCGTGTTCCTGTAAGACAGGGAGGATTCTTTCCGCATCTGCTTTGGAACCGTTGAATTCAAAACAAACCTCTTCAAACCGAAGGCTCGCATAGAAGTTTCTTTCTGAAACAGACAGCACCAAATAATAGCAGCCGTTGTATGTATATAGCTTGGAAGGAATGGCCTTTGGTGTGGCGCAGTGTCCTGCTGCACCTATAAGGGCTTCAAAGTCCCCGAAACAAAATACGGTATAGTCGTTATACTTAGCGGCTTTTGTAGCTTTGCTGAATTCGGCAGCCATGGGATCGGGAACATGAAACAGGGCATCCAGAAGTTCTTCCATATCGCTGTCTTCTCTGTGCCCGTTCTTTTGCTCCGCTTTCTGAAGATTTTCGGGATCCTCCGAGCGGGTCACTGTTATGACACAATTGCCCTGACTGTCGGCGACGGTTTCAACAATAATACGGTCGCCCAGTCCGTTCAATCCCATTTCAATTTCTGCATGGTCAATGATATCCCATAAAAGTTCCTGACAGGCCGGGGAATTAAACTTCAGCTTGGAAGCCTCGATGCCGCGGTTTTCAAAATCCTTGGCAGCAAGTGTAACTTTGATCGTATTCTCAGTTATCTTTTCAATCCTCATAGCTTGCACCTTCCTTATATCGTTACATTATACACCAATAAAACAGATTTGAGAAGCCGGCAAGTAATGGGAAATAGGTTGCGGGCTGCTGTGCTGCGCATCATTTTGTTCTGTCCTATGGCTTTGCTGCTCGGAAATGCAGCACTCTATTAAAAACTAAGGGTATGATGCTCGAAAAACGCAGCAACGAGGTGCATTTTCAGATTATGTTGCGCTTTTTCAAAAAGAACAGCCGTTTTCGCCTTAAAATTTGAAAAAACGGGCATCCTGATGAGGAATTATGCCTCTTTGATGCGTTTGAAAGCATCAAAGATCCAAAAATGGCAAAGCTGCTGCTCGGACCAAATTTCCGTCAGAAAATGTCGAAATTTTTATGATATATTTTATTGCAATATAAAAATAAAGATGGTATAATAGGCCACTTATTTTAATTGGAGGTGGTTTATATGCTGTATGCCAAATACGAATATGTAAAAGAGCTGGAGAAAGAATCGGAGATCCTGCAAGCACTTGTTGAAAAGGGATGTGAAAGGAGAGTGCTCAGGCGGAAGCGGAAGACGCGCTTTTCCTACTATGAAACCATAGTCCAAGACGGTAGGCGCGCGCAAAAGACCATAAGCGACAGCCGGTTAGGCGAGAAATATTACAATCAGTATCTTCATTACCGTATAGCAAAGACGCGGCTCGCACAAGTACGTCAGGAGCTGGCTCTTCTGAAAACGGACAGTGAATCCCTGAGACAGCAGCTTGAAAAAGGGTATAGAAAAATACAAAAGCTGCAGGCAGATCCGCAGCCCGAACAGAATTTCAGAGCAGAAGGGCTGGTATATGAAACCCTGAGAGGCGAGAAAGTCCGGTCGAAATCAGAGGCCATTATTGCAGACGCCCTGTATCGCCACGGCATATTCTATCAGTATGAAAAAGTATTGGCGGCTGACAGAATTACAAGAGTGGATTTTACCGTAGAAAACAATATTCGGGGCCGCACTTTATATTGGGAGCATTTCGGTAAAATGGATGACCCGAACTATGTGCTGGAATATCTGAAAAAGAAAAAGCGGTATGAAAGCATGGGGATCATTGAGGGGAAAAACCTTATTGCTACATATGAATTTTACGGCAACGGCAAGCCGGAACTGCACTTTGACGCACGGCAGGCAGAAGCGATGGTGATGAAATATTTCGAGGTGCCGGCAGGCGGGGTGTAGTGTTTTGTTTTGCATATGCTTAAGACGGACGGAACTATTGCTTTTCGCCTATATGGATGTTAGAATAAACATAATAGAGAATTGTCCATAAAGTGTAAGAGGCGAGGTTGATAGAATGAAAAAGTTTTTTGTGTTTGGTATCAGTGTAGTTTTGACAGTTTTGTTGCTGGGCGGAATCTGTTACGGGCAGAATCCGGCTTTTGTACCGGGGAGCTTTTTGTGGCAGGAGGAAGGATATCTTATGGGGGTACCCGGTGAGACCGCATGCAGTGTGCTGGATCAGAATTTTAAGACTGCTGCAGAGGTGCAGAGCAATACAGGAGAAACCCTTTCCGACAGTGACTATGTGGGGACAGGCGCTACGGTAAAGGCGGAAGGACAGCTGGAGGCAGTTATTCTGGGCGATGTTACAGGAGACGGCAGAGTTACTACTACGGACTATCTTCGGATCAAGCGCGTGTTCTCCGGGGACATGGCGCTTGAGGGAGCTGATGGGGTTGCCGCTGATGTTGATTCGGACGGTAAAATAAACTCTACGGACTA
>CBCSVZ010000201.1:0-2999 GCA_965143695.1 uncultured Oscillospiraceae bacterium | reverse complement strand
CGCTGGGAGAGGCGGATAAGCTGCTTACCGTATTTTCCCGGGAACAGGGGCGCATCAGTGTGGTGGCCAAAGGCGCGAAAAAGCCCGGCAGCCGATTTTTAGCAGCAGCTTCTGCTTTTGCATACAGTGATATGGAGCTGGTGAAAGGCCGTTCCATGTATGTTCTGCGAAATGCTAATATCATATCGCCCTTTTACGGGCTGCGGGAGGATCTGGATGTTCTTACAGCTGCCGCAGAAACGGCACGGCTCACTCTGAAAGTTATTCAGGAGGACCTGCCCGACCCGGAAACGCTGGAGCTATTGCTGAAGGTATTGTCCTTCCTGGAACAGAAGAAGCGCAGTCCCAGACTCATTGAAGCGGTGTTTACGATCAGGCTCCTGCGCATTCAGGGGATGATAACCGATTTGAATTCCATGGACCCGGACGGAGCTATGAAGCTGACCTCCGGTACCCGGGCGGCCTTTGATTACATATGTACTGCCCGACCGGATAAGCTTTTTGCTTTTCAGGTATCCGATCAGGTGGAACAGGAATTATATGAAAGAGGGCGCAGCTTATGCGAACATATCTTATCGTAATTGACAGCTTCGGTGCCGGTGCGGATTCCAAAGCAGCGGCCTTTGGAGATGAAGGCTCCAATACCATGCTTCACGCTTCAATGGCGGTTCCCGGGGTAAAATGGCGTTTCTTAGGGAAAATGGGCCTCGGCAATGCGGCGGCAATTGCAGGCTTTCAGCCGGAAGGGTGTCTTGCGGTCCCAAAGCCTCTGGCCTCATACGGCATTTTACAAAAGGAGGGCCCCGGAAAGGATACCCTTACGGGTCATTGGGAGCTGGCCGGACTGGTTACGGATATGAGTTTGCGAATATTTCCCGGGAAATATCCGTCGTTTCCCGACGATCTGATGACAAGGCTGGAGCGGGTTGCGGAAAGGCCCATATTAGGAAATAGAGCCGCATCCGGAACACAGATCATTCAGGAGTTGGGGGAGGAGGCCTATGATAAAAAGGCAATTATCGCCTATACCTCCGCGGATTCGGTATTGCAGCTGGCAGCTCATGAGGAAGCGGTTCCCCCGGAAGAACTGTACAGAATCTGTCAGGGAGCCCGATTGATCTGTGACGATTATCAGGTGGGGCGGGTCATTGCCCGGCCCTTTGTAGGAAATCCTCAGGAGGGATATACCCGTACTGCGGGAAGACACGATTACAGCATTGAAAAGCCGGGACAGTCCTGCCTGGAGGACAGACTTCATGAAGAAGGCTGGACTGTTACAGGGGTGGGGAAGATCGGCGATATTTTTAACGGTGACGGGATTGATGTCAATTATCCTGACAAGGGAAATACCGCCTGCTTTACAAGAGTGTTGGAGCTTGCTGCTGCTCCCCGGGAAAATCCGGCGTCTAAGGAGCTTGTTTTTGTAAATCTTGTGGACACGGATATGGAGTATGGGCACAGACGGGATCCGGAAGGGTATTGCCAGGAGATAGAGCGGATTTCCGGCTTTCTGGAGAAGCTGTGGGACCTGTGCGTCAGGGGAGATAAGCTGATTGTAACCGCCGACCACGGCTGCGATCCGACCTTCAAGGGTACAGACCATACCAGGGAGTATGTACCGCTGCTGGTCATGGAGAAGGACAGCGGGAGGCCGGCAGAGAATCTGGGTAAAATGGATTCCTTTTCTGAATGTATCAAAAGGATTTGAGCAGAGGTTGCTTTTGTATTTCCAGAATATGGAGATGCTTTTGCGCCGCGCAACAAAACGGATCCGAATCAACATTAATTGTATCAAATTCTTTTGAAAAGCGCTTTTGGTATACAATCTTTGTATCTATTTTTTGTAAATCCACGGAAATGGAGACAAAGCCAAATTTTCAAGATGCGGCATGAATGGGTTTTGAATTTTGCAAAAATACAAGAAAAGCTGTTGGCCCGGATTGTTATATTATGTTATAATTCATATGTAGTTTGCGATAGATATTGAAGGCTGAATAAACACAATATATCATGGTTGAACGTCCCGCCCAAAATGGGGTATCATTCCACGCAAATATGAATATCCCCGCCATGTATCAATTGCCCTATGACAAAGCAAGCGGGAGAGGCTTTAAGGCCCTCTCCCGGTAAAATACAAAGACCCAATTACCATGGAATAATAAACCGTGTATAATGGAGCAATCAACGGAACGGGCGGCAGTTCCCCCGAAAGGGGGCCGGTAATATGGCTGTATCCGCCAAAAGTGTTAAAACGGAAACCGTTCGCGCATTGGAAAAAGACCTACAAGAAAGGTTTGATATCAATTCCCTGAAGATATCTATAAATCGTGGATACAGCGCTAACATATGCATTTTTGTTGAAGACGGTTTTGACCTGTAAAAAGTCATGGTGCAGAAGCAGCTTCAAACCTTGCCCGCCCCCGTCTCTTGTGTTATACTTTCCATTAAGAAAAAGTATCAGAGAGAGGTTCAGAAAAGCCATGCCAGAAATAAAAGAAAAGAAAATCAAAGATTTTAGAGCCGGCGATACGGTTCAGGGTTTTTTCTATATCAGAGAGTCTGAAATGAAACAGACGACCAACAATAATCGGTATATGAATTTTACCTTCTCCGACAATACCGGAGATGTGAACGCCAAGCTGTGGGATGCCGACGAGGAGAATCCCAGACGCTTTCCCGCGGGGGTCATTGTGAAGGCCAGAGGAACTGTCATTGACTGGCAGGGGCAGCCCCAGTTCAAGCTGGAGCTCATCCGCAGGACGACGGAGACAGATCGCTTTGCCATTGAAGACTATATTCCTTCCGCTCCCGAGAAAGGGGAGGATCTGTACCGCTATATCAAGGATACTGTAGCGGAGATGGAAGACCGGGAGCTTGCAGATTTTGTCTCCCATCTATTAAATAAATACGAGAAAATCCTGCTGCATTTTCCGGCTGCAAAGAAAAATCACCACGCAGTCAGAGACGGACTGATGTACCATACGGGAACAATGCTAAAG
>CBCSVZ010000200.1:0-3001 GCA_965143695.1 uncultured Oscillospiraceae bacterium | reverse complement strand
ACCGAAACGACCTGCTTCATCCCTTACGGAAGCGGCGGAAAGAGCGGATTAATTGTCGGTGACTTCCGTGGCTGTTCCGGTGATATGTGGGAGACTCAGCCCCAGTTTAATCATGCAGGAAACTTCTACGCAACTTCTGAAAATAACATCCGAATGGCCTCTGAGTGCACAGGCTCAGAGATTCTTTCGGTAGGTCCTACCTATGGCAGAGTGAAGTTTGATTTCCTGGCGGACAATAAAAACTATAAATTCAGCCTGACACAAACGGAATTCCCTCAAAATGATGAAACCAGAAACTATTGTACGCTGAAAGTGGAATTCCTGCGGGATACGACCCTTGCGAATGTGAAGAATAACTTCCAGCTTCTCACATACCATACCGTCATGGGAGCATACAGCAATATGTCCTATCTTGATCAAAACGGTGTTCATCAGACCGTAGATACATCGAATCTGACTTCCGTATATTTACTGAATAAAGCGGGTTCCTATTATACCCTTTATACCAATTACAATAAAGATACGGAAAATGTGGGCGTCGTTATTAAAGACTATGCTGTGACCGTAAACGGCGGTGAGAAATGGGACGGCAATCTGGCGATCAGGGCCTATAACGAAACGGATTGGAGTCTGACGCTCGGTGCCGGGAAGCTTTCCTTTAAGAAGGGAGATACGATAACCGTAAACCTCGTATTGCTGCCTTACGGAAATGTGGAGCAGACCCACTGTGATAATGTTATAAGAGTTTACAACGATTCCGCAGTCAAGCCTATGACAGTGAAGACAGTCAAAGGAACCGTTACGGAGGATCCGTTTATGGCTATTATCACTGCTGTGAATAATCAGGCAGAATTTACGCTGAGCGGAAGCCGTAACCTGAATGCTGTTCGGATTAACGGTTTTACCGGCGATAAGAAGCCTGTCATTGAAGAGCTTGTTGACGGAAGCTGGGTGGTATACGACACTTCTGTAGAAGCCTTCGACGGTTATGCGGCGCACTACAATGAGGACAACACCTACGGCTTCTCCTATGTGGTCGATATGGGAGAGGACGGTGCCGCAAGAACCTTCCGGATTGCACAGTAGTACCCGGAATTTTTCAGTATCAACATAATGAAAGGGGCTGACTCCAAAAATCAATTTTGAGTCAGCCCCTTCTAATCTTTATAATCTTATTTATTTGTGATTTCTCTTGCACCGTCTCCGATCTGACAGATATAGAACTGGGGCGTGATGCCCGTCTTTTCTTCGTAATTCTTACCGACCTGTGCGATAAAGTGTTCAACGGCAGCTTTTTCTACAATATTTACGGTACAGCCCCCAAAGCCTGCGCCGGTCATTCTGGAGCCAATACAGCCGGGAATCTTCATGGCTTCTTCGTACATGGTATCCAGCTCGAAGCCGGTAACCTCGTATAAGTAGCGGATGGAATCATTGGCCTCGCAGAGAATTTTACCGAAGGCCTCCAGATCGCCGCTCTCCAAAATAGAAACGGCTTTATTTACCCGTCTGTTTTCAGAGATGACATGCTTTACCCGGTTATAGATGACAGGATCTGTAATTGCGGCACCGTACTGTTCGAAGTCCTCTTCTGTATAATCGCAGAGGTTTTCAACCTTCCGGGGACAGGCCGCCTGCATGATCTTAAGCCCCTTGTCGACCTCGCTGCGCCGCTCGTTGTATTTGGAGGCGCCTAAGGAGTGCTTCTTACAGGTGTTAGCCAGAATCAGAACATGGTCGCCCAGATCCAGAGGAACATATTGATATTCCAGAGTACCGCAGTTCAGAAGCATAGCGTGATTTTCACGGCCCATCGCCGAAGCAAACTGATCCATGATACCGCAGTTTACGCCAAAGAACTGATTTTCCGCTTTCTGCCCCACAAGGGCCATTTCAACCAGGCGCTCCGGCTGGGCTACGGTGGTATCGCCGGCAAGAGCAGCCAGTGCAACAGCCGTTACCAGCTCAATGGATGCAGAAGAGGACAGCCCGCTTCCGTAAGGAATAATACCGTCCATGAGCATCTGTGCGCCTGTAAGTGTATATCCCTTTTCCATAAGCTCCTTGGCAACGCCTGCCTGATAGTTGCCCCACTTCAGATCTCTGGCAGCGTCAATGTTATCCAGATCGGCAACAAAAACGCCTTCCAGATCGGTAGCGGCCATGGTGAGCTTCCTGTCATTTGTCCTGCGTACAGCGATCACATTGTCCAGGGTAAGTGCAGCAGGGAAAACATATCCTCCGCAATAGTCCACATGCTCGCCGATCAGATTTACGCGGCCGGGCGCAGCAAAAAAACGAAGGTCAGAGGAATCTCCGCCGAAGAGGGCACAGAATTTATCTGCCAGGGATGATAGTCTTTCTTTGTTCATACTAAAATCAATGCCTTTCGTTAATTAATTATAGATTTACGGCAATTTACCTTGTAATTAACCGACCTATAGTATATAATAAAAAGTAGTGAAAGTCTACTGCTTTACACTATCAATCAGAGAGTTATATGAGGTTTGCAAGAAGAAATATGGCTTATTCCGTAGGTGATAAAATCGTGTATCCCATGCATGGCGCGGGAGTGATATCTGCTATCGAGGAGCAGGAGTTTTTGGGTGAAATGAGACGCTATTACCTGCTCAAGCTTTCTTACGGTAAGATGGGTATCATGGTACCGGTGGACAATGCGGAAAGTCTGGGAATCCGGGATGTCATTGACAAATCTGTTATCGGGGATGTTCTGAAACATCTGCAGGAACCCTGCGAGCAATCTACAATCAACTGGAACAAGCGGCATAAGGAGAATTTGGACAGGCTCCGCAGCGGGAGTATCTTTGAAGCCGCGGAGGTATTCAAAAGTCTCTATTTAAAAGATATGAAGAAAAGCCTGTCTACAGGCGAGAAAAAAATCATGAACAACGCAAAGCAGATCCTGTTCAGCGAAATCATGCTGGCCGGAGACTATGACACCGAGCAGGTAGAGCGCATGATCAAGGAGGCTTTGGCAGTA
>CBCSVZ010000199.1:0-3008 GCA_965143695.1 uncultured Oscillospiraceae bacterium | reverse complement strand
TTTCCATATCTCGGCATCCGGTTTATTGCGGTCAATAACCATTACGACAGCGATCAGTTTATCGGGACAACCGGCGGCATTGATGTTGCCTTCCGAAACTTTATGTATGAGATGTACAGCGTTGACATCTCAAAAAAGGTAAAAACATCACAGCACATGCTGATGAGAAGCGGCCGGTATGTCAGCCATTGCCCATATGGATACACAAAGATCAAAGGGCAAAAGCACCATATGGTGCCGGATCCCGAAACTGCACCCACTGTGCGAGATATTTTTCTGTGGGCTATTGAGGGAAAGAAATCCACGGAAATTGCCCGTATCCTTAACGAAAAGCATATTCCGACGCCGATGCAGCACAAAAAGCTCTCACGGCAAGGGATTAGCAACGATGCGATGTGGAGTCATCAGGCGGTGATCCGAATCATACGGGATTATAAGTATACCGGAGCCATGGTGTCTTTCAAATGCGGAAATGAAACCATTCGGGCCAAAGTGCAAAAACGGTATGCGCCGGAGGATTATGTGATAAATGAGGGCATGCACGAACCCATCGTAACACACGATGAATACTACGCAGCGAATGATACCCTGCGGAAGGTGAAAAAGTACGATGTTGTCAGAACCGACCGCCGTGACCGTGTTTACTATTGCGGGCACTGCGGCCGCAGACTTCGCAAGACCTTTGGCTTGGACGAATATTACTCCTGCGCTACGCCGTTATATATAAGGGACGCTCCGTGTGCAGGCATTCATTGGAGCCGGACAAATATAGAGGATGTTGTTTTCACCACATACAAACGGCAGCTGCAAATTGTCAGCGAAGAATATTGCAGGACAGTAAATGAAAAGCAGCCAGATAAGCTTGCTCCTCTTCGGGCGCAGCAAAAATCCCTCCGCATTCAGCTCGGAGGGATCGGCGGTAAGGTTGTATCACTGTATGAGCAATTCCGTTCCGATGAAATATCCCGGAATGCTTTTCTCGAAAAGAAAGGCGCTCTTTCAGAGGATAGGGACAGACTCCAGACGGAGTTATCACGAATCGAGGATGAAATTGAAGGCCTGCTGCAAAAGCAGGAAGAAAGCAACACGGCAATGAATGCGATCAAAAATATCGCCGCTGCAGCAGATGAGCCGGACGATAAACTCCGGGAAAGAATGTACGACGATATAGACCGCGTCATTGTTTTTGACAACGAAAATCTGAAAATTGAATGGAAGTTTGATGTTGCCTTCCAACTTTCATGACCATGTAAAAGCCGGTTTTTTGCTGGCTTTTATGCTGTTTTTGTGTTATAATAACGCAAGGGTTAATTTTGTCGAAAGTCCGGAAACCCTTGATATATAAGGGTTTTTAAAAATTTTTGGATTCCACTTGACACAAGCAGATGACCTCGGAAGAGTCGTTATTCCAAAGGAAATCAGACGCACGCTGCACATCCGGGAAGGGGACCCGTTGGAAATTTTTACAATGGAGGACGGCTCCGTCATCCTGAAAAAATATTCGGCCCTGGGCGAGCTCACCGACTTCGCCTCAGGCTATGCAGAAAGCCTTGCAAAGGCCAGCGGCCATCCCACATTTATTACAGACAGAGATGCCATCGTGGCCGTTTCCGGCGTGTCCAAAAGAGACTTTCTCTCCAAGCGTATCAGCAGAAAGCTGGAAAATCTCATGGAAGAGCGCAGCACCGTTGTGGTAAAATCAAAAAGCGAAGGCTTGATCCCCATTCTGGAGGATGACAAGCACAGCTACAACTCCCAGGTAATCACCCCCATCGTTGTACACGGAGACGCAATCGGCTCTGTCATCATATTTGAAGATGAAGGCAAAACGCCTTTGGGCGAACTGGAGAAAAAGCTTACGCAGTCAGCGGCCGGCGTGTTGGAAAAACAGCTGGAGCAATAAGAAAAAAAGCGGCGGAGAGCCCCTGAACACGCAGAGGATCGCCGCCGTATATTTTATAGTTTCAGACTCCCGTTCATAGCTGCGACAGCCTTGTCATAGTCGTATTCCGTCAGCTTGTAGGCCTCCTGGGTGAGCAGCTCATCCAGATGGGCATTTAACTGCTCGGTTTTATAGGCCTCTACCACGGCCTTATAAATCTCGTTGCCCTCATTTTCCTGATATTCCTCTACAGATTCGCACATGAGCAGATAATACCCTTCCGATGTCTGTAAAATCTCTATGTTTCCGTGTTCATAGAAGGTAACATCCGCCGTCTGCCGGTATGCCCATTCCTTTACCTCCTCGGGCACCATACGGGTATCCGCCGTAACCGTCACAATGCCGTTTGTCTCCGCAAGCTTCGGATCCTCATTGAAGGCCTTGGCCAGATTCGCAATATGCTCGGGCTTGTTATTCATGAGCTTTCTGACCGCGTCCGCCTGTGCCTGATCCTTCACATATACAGCACGGACAGTAACCCTGCGAAAATCATTGATATGCTCCTGATAATATTTGGCGAAGTCCCGATTGTCTACATCCGCATAATAAAAGTAATTAGAGGTGTACTGTGCAATCACCGTCTGTATGCCCATATAGTCAATAACCTCATTGACACTTCCCCCGGCCATAAACTCCATAGCCGTATCCGCGTCCTGAATATAGGAGAACGTTCCGTTTAATCTGCTGTAATACTGGTTTGCATACCGCTGCCACCAGGTGAAAAGGTTTGTATACGTTGTCTCTGAAATCCGGATGTTATTCGCCGTGGCTTCCCTGTACAGGACTGCCATATACATACATTCCTTCACCGCCTGCTCCTGCAGCAGCTCACGGTTTGTCTTTCCGGCAGCAGGGTCTGTCTCTGCCAATACCTTTACGGTAAAATCAAAGTATTCCTCCACAGACCAGTCTGCGTCATAATCATGCTGCTTCTTCACGAACGCATCGACTCTTGCTCTGTAGATACAGGTAAGATAGTAGTTGTAAAGCTTGGTCTCCCCCAACACACCGAAATAGTCTGTTCCCACGGCCCGGTATTCGGATCCGGTCGCTGCATCATTGGAAG
>CBCSVZ010000198.1:0-3041 GCA_965143695.1 uncultured Oscillospiraceae bacterium | reverse complement strand
GGAACGAAGAAGGCTTCTATATGAGCGGTACAGGGGGAAATCTGTATCAGGAATGGCAGAGCGGATGGACCGGCGGCGGTATGTTCACACTGGCCCTGTACAGAGCCGGGGGCAGTCTTACAAAGGAAAGAGTCCTCCGGTCTTTGGATTTCTGCTTCCGTCAGCTTCAAAATCCCCGGGGTTGGTTTTATGCGGTATACTATCAGGGTAAGATTTACGGTGACGATTTCGCCCATCCCGAAAAAACCAATATTTTAATGTCGCGAAAGCAGGCGGATATGCTCTATTTTCTGCTGCTGCAATATAGGGAATTCGGCGAAGGACATGAGGATTGGAAGCAGGGACTTATCAAAGGTCTGGATGCCGCAGTGCGTATGTATGAGCGGTACGGGCACTGGGGGCAGTTTGTGGATATCGATACAGAGGAAATCCTGATCGGTACGACTGCCTCAGCGGGGCTGATGCCGGGAGCCCTGATGCTGGGCTATGATATTTTTGGCGATGAACGCTATCGGGAGGCAGCTCTGGGCGCCGGCAAATACTACTATGAGAATTTTACCGCGAAGGGAATTGCCAACGGGGGTCCCGGGGAAATCCTGCAGTGCTGTGACAGCGAATCTGCCTTTGCCCTTGTGGAGTCTTTTGTGGTTTTGTATGAGCATACAAAGGATGTGTACTGGCTCACTGCGGCCAAAGCGGCGGCAAATCTTTTTGCTACCTGGGTGGTGTCTTACAATTTTGAATTTCCGGCGGACTGTGAATTTGCCCGATTGGGTATCAAGACTACAGGCAGTGTGATTGCCAACTGCCAGAATAAACACTCCGCGCCGGGTATCTGCGCCATGTCGGGAGATTCCCTTTTGCGGCTGTACGAATATACGGGAGACCGGCGCTATTATGAACTGATCCGGGATATTGCACGGAACATCCCGCAGTATACCTCTACGAAAGCACGGCCGATTCATTCTGTAGACGGTGAAATCCTGCCTCCCGGCTTCTCCTGTGAACGGGTCAACATGAGTGACTGGGAGGGGAAGAACTGGATCGGCGGTGTATGGAACGGTTCCTGCTGCTGGTGTGAGACCGCGGCAATGCTGACTGCCACAGAGGGACTATTGCAGGAGCTTTAAGAAGTCAGACAGGGATCTGCCGTCGTATTGGAGGATGTTCTCAGAGCCGAAGCTCTGGACTACGGACACGGGCTTACCGTTGTATTCTATCTGAACAACCCGAAAATTGGCATCCTCACATGCGACACTCATATAGTAACAGGGGTATTCCTTCTCTGTGCCGGGAACGGTTTCCTCATACTGATACAGGAAGGAGATAATGTGCTCTCCTTTTTTGTATTTTACTTCTGCATCTTCCCTTGCGCCGCCCTTTTGTGCAATGATAACGGTATCTGCAGCGGGCTCGCCTTTTATGCTCTTCAGCACCTTTACCGTAAAATACATCATGCTGCCGCTTTCCGCGGATTCTTCAGAAGCGCTGTACACAGTACCGTCATCTAAGACCTCACCCTCTATAATGCAGTCACTGACCTCCGCCAGCTGCTCTGCCGAGCTGTAAATGGGTCTGTCCGCAGACTGCCCGGTAATGATTTCCTTCTCCGGTAAGAGGCTTCTGATATCAATAACCTCTTCGGAACAGGCACAAAGGGCCAGGGTGAACAATATGGATTGGATGACTGCAACAATTTTTTTCATAGGATACCTCTGTGTTTTTATTGAGTCCAGTATAGCACAGGCGGCCTGTTCTGCCAAGCCGTGTGAAATCGGTGAATATACAATAACCGCTTATTGCCCGTTTTGTATGTAAATCTTGTATACAAATCCTGCTGCAGTTTCATTTGTATACGCATATACGAAAAAAGCAGAGCTCAAAGCTCTGCCTTTGCCTTTTCAATGTCTGCTTTTACGGTATCCGGTGCGGGACCTCCGGTGAGTTTACGGCCTTCTACACAGGTTTTGAGAGAAATGGCCTCATAGACATCCGCTTCAATAAAATCGCCGCCCAGCTCCTTGAGTTCAGCAAGACTTAAATCTTCAATGCCGATGCTCCGGTTTAAACATTCCAATACCAATCTGCCTGTTATTTCGTGTGCCGTCCGGAAGGGCGTGCCCTTCTTGACCAGATAGTCGGCGAAATCTGTGGCGTTGGTGAAGCCTTTGGATGCAGCCTTGTACATGGTTTCCTTTTTGAACCGGCAGGTGGAAAGCATCCGGGTGAAAATATCAATACACATTTTACCGGTATCCACTGCGTCGAACACGGCCTCCTTGTCCTCCTGCATATCCTTGTTATAGGCAAGGGGAAGACCCTTCATGACGGTCAGCAGTCCCATTAAATCTCCGTATACACGGCCCGTTTTACCCCGGACAAGCTCTGCAACATCTGGATTCTTTTTCTGAGGCATAATGGAGGAGCCGGTAGAATAGGCATCGTCCATTTCTACAAAGCCGAATTCCAGACTGGACCACAGTACCATTTCCTCGGAAAAGCGGCTTAAGTGCATCATGATGAGGGACATGGCGGAGCAGAATTCAATGGCGAAGTCCCTGTCTGAGACCCCGTCCAGACTGTTGTCGGTGACTTTTGAAAAGCCCAGCTGTTCTGCCACAAATGCTCTGTCAAGGGGGTAGGTGGTTCCGGCCAGTGCCCCGGAGCCCAGAGGCATAGAATCGGTTCTCTGATAGCAGTTAGAAAGCCTGTCAATGTCACGGCGGAACATGTGGTAATAGGCCATCATGTGATGAGCCAGCGTAATGGGCTGCGCTCTTTGCAGATGGGTATAGCCGGGCAGAATCGTATCCAGGTTTGCTTCCGCTACTGTGAGAATCGTTTCTTCCAGCTTTGTCAGCATATCCTGAATCTCTTTTATTGCGTCCATGACATACATGCGAAAGTCCAACGCAACCTGGTCGTTACGGGAACGGCCTGTGTGCAGCCGTTTCCCCACATCACCGATGCGCTCGATCAGCAGGGTTTCCACATTCATGTGGATATCCTCGGCATCTACCCGGAATTCTACTTTACCGTCC
>CBCSVZ010000197.1:0-3044 GCA_965143695.1 uncultured Oscillospiraceae bacterium | reverse complement strand
GCATAGTCAAGTGTAAGGCCCTGCTGTTTCATATTGGTAACACTGTCGCTGATACTGGATATATCGGTACTGATATCGTTCAGCGAAGCGGGAATCTTCTCTGTGTTATCCGAAAGCTTTTTAAATAGATCCGCCGCGACCTTTATGGAAGAAGCATAATAGGGAATCTTATTGCCGTTTAACTGGCATACAGTATTGTAAGCATCATATAAAACATCACGGCAGGTTGTGACATCGTCTTTGATCCCCGGTATGTACAGCTGAAGATCCCAGTCTCTGTTTTTATCAACATCGTAGGTACCGTCAGAATTTCGGGAAGAACCGGTTACCTGTACAACCTTCTTGATCAAATCGGATATATAATCGACAGATTCATTGAGCGCCTGTATTTCATGACGCAACGGTCCGATCTTCACAGTCATGGTGATTTCATGGGTTCCCTTTGTAAGATAGAAAAGATACGGATTTTGATTTTCATCCTTCAGAGGCTCTCCGATCCATGAGTCTGAGGAAGGGAAGCAGTATTCTTCCATCTCTTTAAACGGAATCTGCCCGTCAATCTTAATTTCCCGATAAGCGGCAATATCCGAAACCGGACTCTGATACCGGAATGCAATCTGATACCAGCCGTCCTCCGGAATTTCACAGGTCGTGAAGGTAACGGTCTGCCCGCCTTCCGACCAGCGGTCACCGCCGAATACATTGTAGTTGATCAAACCGTAGGAAGCCGGACTGGAACAATAGTTCTCATCCCACGACATTGTGATACCCATGTCATTTTTAACAACAACACTGTCTTCTATTTCTATGCGATCCAATGCCTGCCCCTGATACTCCGCAGCATCATTGCTCTTCCGATATTCCTCATAGGTAGGATTGTTCATGGGCGGTACAAGCGAAACAGATTTCAGGGTAACTGCCTGACGGGTAAACGTGATTTCAATGGTCTGTTCCTTATCGCTTGCCTGCAGCAGGAACTTATAGGGATTGCGGTACAGGCCTTCCGCATGGCTTACAGAATAGGTCTGCCATGCAAAAGTCTCTCTCTGCTTGGCTTTTATTTCATTTCCCGCATCGTCCTCTTTTCCTACCTCATACTGCTCATACAGACGTCCCAATTCAATAGCAGATGATTCCAGGAAAGGTTTTTTCTCGTTCACCGTAAAGGAAATCAGCGCCTCAGTAGTCTTGTCCTTCGGCATAAAATATTCCAGCTGCAAGCTGTAGAGTGCTGTTTCGGAAACCTTAAACTTGTATACCAATGTCGTGGTTGTACTTGTCATAACAACCGCGCTCGGTACCGCCTCTATCTTTACACCGGATTCTTCTTCGTAATAATCCTCTGTAAATGCAGAAACTTCTCCGCCTGAAACAGATGCGTAAGAAGTACCCTCCATGATAATCGGCTCGCCGGTATAATCTGTATAACCTGACGAGGCGTACTTATTCAGTACCTTTCCGTATTCCAGAAGACTGTTATCGAGTCTCGATTCATTTTCAATGTAAGGATTAAAATCCATTACATCCGTATTCTCTCCCTGAGAAAACTGCGCGCTCTCATCCTCGCTCTGAACACTGAATACTGCCAGTACGGCAACAAACAGGACAACAAGAGCTACGATAGACGCGATACGAATGATTCTCTTTCTCTTTTTGTTCATACGCTCAAACCTTCCATTTATTTTAATCTATGCGATAAATTTAGATATATTACACAAAAAAATTATATAATTCTTGTATAATAGTGTCAACGCAATCCTGTAACATAAATGTAAATAAACTATTTCAGCTGCCGGACAAGCTGTTTAAACTTATTTCCCCTCTCTTCAAAGTTCCGAAACATATCAAAACTGGTACTTGCAGGAGACAGAAGCACGGTATCCCCGGGCTTTGCGGCTCTGTAAGCCGCCTCTACAGCCTCCTCATAGGTAACCGCACGGATTACTTCTATCGGGAACGCTTCTCCCCGCTGTGAAAACGCAGCTCTGGCTGACTGCTCGATTTTATCGGCGGTAGGCCCTGTGAGAATAAGGGTCTTGACCTTATCTGCCAAAACAGGTCCCAGGTCATCATAGGGAATCTTCTTATCCTTTCCGCCTGCAATGAGCACCACATTTCCCCGGAATACGCTGAGTGCATGGATCGTCCGGTTAGGGCTGCTGTCAATGGAGCTGTTATAGTATTTTACTCCGTTAAGCTCTCTTACAAGCTCCATTCTGTGCTCTACTCCTCCAAAGGTACGGGCGACCTCTAATATAATATCTGTCGGTACCGTATCCATGACCGCGCAGATTGCCGCCATATAATTCTCTGCGTTATGGTCTCCGGGAAGCAAAATATCACCCCTGTCCAATATTTTACCTGCATGCGTGCACAGGGTAGTTCCCTTCAGATATACGCCTTGGGTAACCTCCTGTTTTCTGCTGAACCAACGCACGCGTCCCGGAACCTCCGCTCCCATTTGGCCGGTCACCGGATTGTCCCGGTTCAATACGGTAAGATGCTCTTTGTTTCCATATAAAAATATGTTCTTTTTGGCGTCAATATACTCTTCATAGGATTTGTGTACATCCAGATGATTGGGACTGATGTTGGTGATGACGGAAACATCTGTCCGCGCTTTCATATGCATAAGCTGGAAGCTGCTGAGCTCCACGATCACATAGTCCTCGGGCTTTATTTCATCCAGGTGCGGAAGGAGCGGCGCGCCTATATTCCCGCCGACCCAGGCTCTTCCGCCGTTTCTTCTGCAGTAGCCCTCCAAAAATTTATAGATCAGCGTCGTTGTGGTAGTCTTACCGTCACTGCCCGTTACCGCATATATTTTTGCGGGGCACAGATTCAAAAAGACTTCCATTTCGGAGGTAATGACGGCTCCCTGCTCCCCGGCATATACAAGCTCCGGTAAATCATAGCGAACCACCGGGGTCTTGAATACAATATCAAATTTTTCGGTCCTCAGCACATCCAGATAATGTTCTCCGAAGCAGGAGGTAAAATTAACGCCTTCCTCCCGCAAGGCTTCCGCCTTGGCCTTTGTCTCT
>CBCSVZ010000196.1:0-3059 GCA_965143695.1 uncultured Oscillospiraceae bacterium | reverse complement strand
CCGCCATGGAAAGCCCGATGGTCCCGGCGCCGCAGTAGAGGTCCAACAGGGTCTCCCGGCCGGTGAGGCCGGCGTACTCCGCGGCGATGGCATACAGCCGCTGGGCGGCCGGGCTGTTCACCTGGTAAAATGCCCCGGGTGAGATGTTGAATACAGCTTCTCCGATGGCATCCCTGAGCTTATCCTCTCCCCAAAGCTTCCGGAAGCGGTCTCCCAGCACGGTGTTTCCCGGACGGGTATTTTCGTTGACATACAGAGAACATATTTCAGGGCAGGCCGCAACCAGCCTTTGGGTAAAAATGCCCTCCTCAGGCAGCGTTTCCCCGTTGATCACCAGAACGGCCATGGATTTCCCCGTCAGGCGGGAGGTACGTATCAGCAGGCTGCGCAGAAGCCCTTTGTGGGCAGCTTCATCATAGACGGTATATCCCAGGGAGTCTGCCAGCTCACAGATCTTTTTCCGTATTTTACCTGTGCCCGGCGCTTCGATCCCGCATTCCGCAGTGGGTACCAGACTGTGGCTGTGCTCCCGGTAAAATCCGCAGCAGAGATGTCCCTGCATTTTACCGAAGCGGTACTGGGCCTTGTTGCGGTAGCCCTCCGTCCGATCGCAGGGGATGATGGGCTCCATGGTAAAATGCGCTGTCTTGCCGATGCGCCTGAAGCAGTCATATACATGCTGCTCCTTGTATTTTAACTGGGCCTCATAGGACATATGGGACAGATTACAGCCGCCGCATTTTTCATAGGAAGGACACAGGGGAGTGACCCTGTCCGGTGATGGGCAGGTGATCTCCAGCAGCTTTCCGATGGCATAGGAGGAGCGTACCTTTATAATCAGCACCCGGGCTGTTTCACCCGGCAGAAGACCGGGACAGAATACCGTAAAATTTTCCACAGAGCCTATGCCGTGCCCCTCTTCGGAGAGGTCGCGGGCGGTTATGGAATAGATCGCGTTTTTTTCTACAGGAACAGTTTTATTCATAATAAAATAAGTATTGCATATATTGACAAATAGGTCAAGAACCATTATCATATACTTATTCTGAATTTATAACTGACTTGATCTTTAAATTCGATATTATTCCAAACCTACAGATATAATTTTATAAGGCGGTGTATGAATGGCAGAAGCAGAGCTAAGCAAAAAATCAATTGCTGACTTGCGCTATATTGCAAAAATGATGGGCATTAAGAGCCCTACCACGTTAAAGAAAAGCGAATTAATTGAAAAAATCCTGGCGGCAGGGGAGAACTCTCAGGAAGAAACGGCGGCAGAGTTACAGCAGCAGGAAGAAAAAAAGGGGGAGCCGGCCCCGAAGCCCCCGGCAGAGAAAAAAAGCAGAAAGAAAACCGTCAGAACGAAAAAAGCAGATAAAACAGAAAAGCAACCGGAAGAAACCAAGGGATCCTCTTCTGCGAATTCAGAGGGAGAGCCCAAGAAAAAAACCAGAGGAAGGCCCTCCAAGAAAAAGAACAGTTTACCGAAGGAAGAGTCGGAAGTGCAGGCAACCGAGCCCCGGGAAACCGATGTGCAGGAGGAGCAACCGCTTGCAGAGGTTTCGTCGGAGCGCCCGCAGGAGGAGGCCCCTGTTGAAATTTCCGGAGAGGCTGAGAAGCAGAAGAAAACGAAATTTTCCGATGACAGGGAAGTAGAGGGAATATTGGACATTGTTTCCGACAACTACGGCTTCCTGCGTGTGGAGAACTATGTGGCCAGCAACAGGGATATCTATGTGCCCATGGTACAGATCAAACGGTTCAATTTAAAGACCGGGGACAAGGTAAGAGGCAAATCCCGTTTTCAGAAGGACACGGAGAAATATCAGGCACTTTACTATGTAACAGGTGTAAATGACGGTCCCCCGGATTCTGCCCGCAGGCGCAGACCCTTTGAGACCCTTACGCCCATTTTCCCGGATGAGAAGCTGAAGCTGGAGCGGGATTCCAAGGAATTCTCCACCAGACTGATTGATTTAATGGCGCCTATCGGCAAGGGACAGAGAGGCATGATCGTTTCTCCACCCAAGGCCGGTAAGACGGTGCTGCTGAAACAAATTGCCCACTCCGTAACGGCCAATTATCCCGATGTACATCTTATGGTGCTGTTAATAGATGAACGGCCGGAAGAGGTGACGGACATGCGGGAATCCGTAGAGGGAGAGGTGATATCCTCTACCTTTGATGAGCTTCCGGAGCGCCATGTAAAGGTTGCGGAAATGGTGTTGGAAAGAGCCCAGCGTCTGGTAGAGGCAGGGAAAGATGTAGTCATTCTCATGGACAGTCTTACGCGGCTTGCCAGAGCTTACAATCTGACCATACCGCCTACGGGCAGAACGCTTTCCGGCGGTATTGATCCGGGCGCCCTTCACAAGCCCAAGAAATTTTTCGGCGCGGCCAGAAACATCCGGGGTGGCGGAAGTCTTACGATCGTTGCCACAGCCTTAGTGGATACAGGCAGTAAAATGGACGATGTCATTTTTGAGGAATTCAAGGGCACCGGAAATATGGAGCTGCATCTGGACCGGAAGCTTTCGGAGAAGCGGATTTTCCCGGCCATTGATGTGAATAAGTCCGGTACAAGAAGAGAAGACCTCCTGCTCACCGAGAAAGAACTGAACAGCGTGTTCGCCATCAGAAAGGCGCTGAGCAATATGGGGACTGCGGATGTAACGGAGATCCTTATCAATCAGATGCAGAAATGCGACACCAACGAGAAATTTGTAGAATCCGTGAAGCTGTCCTTTAAAGAGTAAGCCTGTCGGATCGGCGATTTGTACACAATCCCGGCAGTGAGGAAGTTTTGTATGTAAAATTCACATACAAAAATTGAGGTTGAATTTTTTTGTATACAAAAAACACCTGTGCATGTATGTTTGCGGCGGATTTTTGTATACGAAACACATTCTCAAAAGCATTTGTATTAAAAAATTACATACAATTGTTCCGTATGACGAAATGTGTATCAATCTGCTCTTCTGTATCGGAGGGTGCAGCTGCGGAATCAGGTGCGGCACGGAATTTTCTCGCAAATTTTCTCATTTCAGGGCTTGCATTAT
>CBCSVZ010000195.1:0-3063 GCA_965143695.1 uncultured Oscillospiraceae bacterium | reverse complement strand
GGTTCCGATCACATTGTTGCAATGGACCAGTCCGCCGTCTGCAAAATCATTGGCGTCCCCTTTTGTTCGGTATCTGATATTTTCCGAATCATCTGCATCCCGGACAACTTCTATAATCCGATGTGTCGCTACCGTATTTTCATCTAATAAAAAGGTGATAACATCGCCCGGTTTCAGGGCAGTTGTGTCGGTCTCCTTCACATAAATCAGCGAGCCGGTATGATATGTCGGCTCCATAGAGCCGGAAAGCACTGTGAAGATCCTGATTCCGAAAACTCTTACCCCCACGGTCATCAAGGCCAGAAGAATTGCCAGTATCACGAGGATATCTATTAAAATTTTCCCTGCTTTTTTAACGGATGCAGCCGTTGAAAATTCCCCCTTTCGTATATAAATGAAAAGCACATAAAATAATAGTTATATGCCATACGTATAATATTTGCACGCCGGCAAGACAAATGCTGTCGTTATGTGACGAATCCTACGAAAAAATTTTAAGAAATAAAAAACAGAACGGATCAATACGAACACGAAGTGAAATTCTCCCCGGCCTTCTCCCAGTTAAGGATGCGGAACCAGTCTTCGATATAGTCCGCCCGGACATTATAGTGTTTCAGATAGTAGGCGTGTTCCCAGACATCGATGTTGATGATCGGGCACAGTCCCATGCTCAATGTGGTATTTTGATTGGGTGTCGTTACGATCTTCAGGCTGCCTCGGTCAGAAACCAGCCAGGCATAGCCGGAGCCAAACACAGACAAAGCCGCTTTCTTAAACTCCCGGCAGAAGGCTTCGATTCCCCCGAAATCCCTTGCAATCGCCTCCGCAAGCTTCCCCTCCGGCTGTTGCTTGGCGGGATTGGCCAGAATGTCAAAGTAGAACCGGTGGTTGTATACGCCGCCGGCATTATTCAGCACACCTAATTGAACAGGATAAGGAAGCCGCGGCACACTGAGGATAAGCTCCCGCAGCGAAAGCTTTTGCAGATCCGGATTTTCTTCCAGAATCCTGTTCAGATTGTCAATATACGTCTGTAAATGTCTGTCGTGATGCAGCCGCATGGTTTTCTCATCAATATAGGGTTCCATTGCATTATAATCATAGGGCAGCGGCAGGTTGGTAAAAGGGTAATATTCATTTTCCATAGTGGTTCTCCCAAAAAATACTTTCCTGTTATCATATGCAGCACTGCTTCTCCCCTTGCTACAAAACGCCAAAAGTGATATGATTTTGACATTAAATTTTACATTATTTGAAAGGCTAGATAAAAAATGAATATTGACAGTAGATTTGGTGTTAGGATAACAAAAGGACCCATGAACTGGCAGGTGATACAGCAGGAGGACGGCCGGGCGGATATCAGGCTGGAAGGAAGCTGGTATCACCCCGAGGAACACAGAGACGGGGTCAGAGTCTATGTGCGTCTGTACAGCGAAAGAGAAAATCTTCCCGTAATCAACAGTGTCCTCGCAGAGATCACAGAGCCTGCACAGTGGGTCTGTATTCTTAAGAATGTGCCGGCGGGAGGACCTTACAGGATTGAGACGCTGCTGCAGGACGGCACAGAAGAAATCCCCTTTGAATGGAGCTGTCACGGAGATATGCGCCATCATGTATGCGTAGGCGATGTATTTCTCATTGCCGGTCAGAGCAATGGCGCAGGCTACGGCAAAGATCCCATTGATGACGCTCCCGAAATCGGTCTGCACATGCTGCGGGAAAGCGGCGTCTGGGATCTGGCGACACATCCTTTACACGACTCCACAGATACGGTATTCCCGGCACATCAGGACGGCGCTAACACGGGCCATTCCCCCTATCTGGCTTTCGCCCGTACCATGAAGCGGAAGCACCGTTGGCCGATAGGCCTGATCATGGCCGCCAAGGGCGGTGCACCTCTGGACCGGTTCGATCCCCGGGGCAGCGGAGACCTCTACCGCAATATGCTGGAGATGGTCAATTACCAAGGCGGTAAGCTTCGCGCTGTAATCTGGTGTCAGGGAGCCTCTGACGCCAACGGGGAAAGCTGTAATTCTTACGGAGAGAGACTCAAAAATGTCATTTTACAGTCCCGAGAGGACTTAAATGCCCCCTCCCTTCCCTGGTTCATCGTTCAGGTAAGCCGTTTCAGCGACGCCAGCCCTGAAGCCGACCCCTATTGGGGAACCGTCCGCAATCAGCAAAGACTGCTGGCACACACACTGGCCCAGGTATATACCATTTCCACAATCGACAGTGTAACATCGGACGCAGTACATAACAACGCCTTTTCCAATGTTATGATCGGGGAGAGGATCGCAGACACCGTCCTGTATCACCTGTACGGATACAAGCACTTCCTGTGCCCCGAGATCCAGTCGGCGAAAATGGGAAAGGACCGGCAAACGGTAATTCTCACTTTTACCAATGTGGTGGAAACCGTATTTCACTGTCACGATCAGGATATGCCCTTTAGCATCATCACTCCCGGGGGAAAGGAAAACACCATCACAAGCTGTACCTCCGCGGGAAATGAAGTCACATTGCTTACCGAGGAACCGGTGGTAAAGGGAAGCACCGCCGCAGGCGCATGGCAGGCTACCCCCTCTTTCAAGCCGCCCTTCGACCCGGGAAGCAGACTTCCGATCTTAAGCTTTTACAATGTTGAAATAGAAGGAGCAAAATAATATGAAATTCGGAGTGTTTATAGAAAAAGGGCCTCAGCCCTGGCAGATCTTTCAGCAGGAAAACGGTACCGCCGACATCAGGATTGAAGGCCGCTGGGATTTCAATGTGCTGGCAATTATAGATGAAAATAATATTGGAAAGGTACAGGTCTGGGCGGCGCTTCTGGACGAGCAGGACGGCCGCCAGGTAATACCCTGGGAGCTTACCCGGACCAATCCCGACAATACCTGGAGCCATACGTTTCAAAGGGTTCCGGCAGGCGGACCTTACAGGATCGAAACAGGGCTTCGCATGGCAGGAGGAGACCCCACCCATGACTGGGATTACAGAGGGGACATGATCCACCATGTCTGCGTGGGAGATCTGTTTGTGATCGCCGGTCAGAGCAACGCTGTA
>CBCSVZ010000194.1:0-3079 GCA_965143695.1 uncultured Oscillospiraceae bacterium | reverse complement strand
AGCTGTTCCGGCAAGTCACCTACAAAGAGCGGCTGAACACCGGAAGCGTCAATGATACAGGGAACCTCTACACAGGCCGCCTTGGGAAGATTGGTAATGTAACCCTTGTTGACTACATTGCCCCCCAGCTTGTAGGGTTTGTTATTGAGCATCGCTTCAATAATATGGGCAGCATATTCTCCGCTGTTGGTGTGCTCCAGCTTGTTCTTGGTGGTAAGCTCTTCTCTGCGCTTCTTCCAGTCCTCGATCTGATTGATACAGCGTCTGGGGTATTCGTCCAGAGGAATGTTGTATTCCTCAATGAGTTCAGGATGTGTTGTCTTAATAAAATAAGGCAGGTACTCAGAAGAATGCTCACTGGATTCCGTTACATAGTAGCCGAAGGTCTTCATGAGCTTCATTCTTACCAGATCTTCCTTGGGAAGTTCGATCTCATCGGCCAGCTTCTTGATGCGGGGATACAGATCCTCCCCGTTTTTGGAGATGCTCAGGAGCCATGCCTGATGGT
Organism: uncultured Oscillospiraceae bacterium; assembly: GCA_965143695.1. Classification (GTDB taxonomy): domain Bacteria; phylum Bacillota; class Clostridia; order UBA1212; family SIG427; genus CABQMV01. The sequence goes on along the minus strand of CBCSVZ010000194.1, from coordinate 2,571 downwards.
TGATACCGGCAATATTCCACTGAACCTTCTCATCATACTCCGCATCCAGACCCACATTGTGCATCAGTCTCTCAGCACAGTGCTGTACACTGTGGCACAGACCCAGCGACTTGATAGGAGAGGTTTTCTGAATGGTACCCGTGATAATGGCCATCGGATTTGAGTAGTTGATAAACAGGGCGTTGGGGCAGACCTGCTCCATATCCGCCAGAAAATCCTGTATAACGGGAATGGTACGAAGGGCACGGAAGATACCGCCCACGCCCAGTGTGTCGGCAATGGTCTGTCTCAGGCCGTACTTCTTGGGAATCTCAAAGTCCGTAATGGTACAGGGATCGTAGCCGCCTACCTGAATAGCGTTTACAACAAAATCAGCGCCGGCCAGAGCCTTTTTGCGGTTTCTGACACCCAGATATGTCTTAATGGTCGCTTTGGATTTGTACTGTCTGTTGATTGCCTTCAGCATCAGCAGAGAATCCTGCAAGCGTTCATTGTCAATGTCATAGAGGGCGATCTCCATCCCCTTCAACTCCGGGGAAATCAAGCAGTCACCTAATACATTCTTAGCGAAAACCGTACTTCCGGCTCCCATAAAAGTTACTTTAACCATAATAACCTCCTAAATAATTTTTCTGCATTCTATATAATATCTTTTTTCAAAGGCCTCTCCCATCGAAAAGGTTTTCCGGGGCAGAGAACCGTTACAGATAACCGTTTTGAAGAAATCGTTTTTGTCCATGGCAGGCAGATAAAAGCCCATATTCCCCGGCTGCGTGCCAAGCTCCGCCACCACATCGCTTCCGTGTATGTAATCCACCCGGCTCTCCGGATGCCCCTTCAGATAGTAGTCTATAAACTCCTGAAGCGCTCCCACCGCCAGCGTATGTACCTGCTTGTCAATGAAAATATTTCCCTGCCTTCCGGCGCTTACATATTTTACCGTATGGCATCCGGGATATTCCACGGTCTCCATGTCTACAATACTCTCCATATAGGAGGCTTTGTCGGTAAAATACCCTTCCAGCTCATCAAAGAAATTCTCATAATTGACATGGAACAGCACTCTGTGGATAGGTTCAAAAACAATTCCCGGATCGTGTATATTCACAACCTCCGCCAAAGCGTATCTGGCCGGATGCTCCGGGCCGGCACCCTGTTTCTTCAGCTCCTCCCAGTGGCACTTCGCCGACGCCAGAGAGTGGTTGCCGTCACCTACCGCATAGAGCAGCACCGGCGTATTCTCAGGCATGCCGTACCGTTGGGTAAAATGTTTTCTGTCTCCCAGAGCGCCCAGCGCTTCGGCAGCCCGTTCAATAACCGCCGTATCCGTGACACAGCGTCCCTTGATATGGCCGCCCCCCTCCATAAGGTCGAAGTCGTATAGGGGCCGGCTGTCCGCTGCGAACAAAGGCTCTACCACTGTCCTGTCCGGATCGTCGATCAGGATCATAATGTGCGGCATTTCCAGCGCCGCATTTTTTCTGATTTTCATTCTGGGGGGAATCCGCTCTACTACGGTTCCCTCAGTAGCTCTGATCAGAGAGCCCGAGCCCCTGTTAAAATCATACTGCTCCAGATCCAGAGCCATAACAACACCCCGCCGTACAGGCGAAGCCTTGGTATCGCGCTCTACCAGCACCACCGCCGGGTTTTGCTCTTTCAGAACGCCCTTTTCAATATATTCAGACATGTTACGGTTTATTTTTTCGATTCTGCTGTCAACATCGGCTTCTTCCAGATAAATTTCCGGAAGCATCAGGTGGAAAGTGGACATTTTACCCCGGGCAGCAGCCTCTACGCGCTTCCAGTAGTCCGGCTGAGAGGTATACTGATCACAGGCCACACAGGCCCAGGTCTTCCAAAAATCCTCCGTCCGCTCTTCAGGCAACAGGAGCCTGGGGATATTCAGTCCGAGTTCTTCAAATACCAATTCACCGTTCGATAATTTCTTCATTCTCCTCAACCTTTCCGAAACTATTTTAACTGAAAAAAAATATTTTTCAATAGCATTAAAGGAATGTTCACTGTCGCTTCTTAATAAATTTGGAAATAACCATATTCCACAGCTCCATAAACTGTCTTACCCTGAATATCCGCGCAACAGCCACATAGACCAGTCCTCCCGCCGCACAGGGAATCAAAAACCGCAGGTACAGATTGAAGTACAGCACATGGCGAAGCCCGAAGTACACCAAAATGCACAGAGCTGCGCCCAATATCATGACCGCAAACTCCCGGACAGAGCCCTCCATATTCCATTTGCCGTATTTGTGTATATAGGCAAGAACCATGACCGCAGCCGCCAGAAACAGCGCTGCCGTATTGGCCAGAGCCAGTCCTCCCACGCCCATGGGCTTTATGAGCAGGAAGTTCAGAAGAACATTAAAGCCGATATAAATAAAGCCCGTGATCATAGGCGTTTTCGTATTTTTATGCGCGTAGAAGGCCCTGTTCAGCAGCGTCTTGAAACCGTAGAAGATCAAGCCGATAATATAGAAGAACAGCGCCGACGTGGTCAGCCCTACACTTTCCTCTGTGAACTGGCCGTGCTGATATACGATCCTGACCGTA
>CBCSVZ010000193.1:0-3095 GCA_965143695.1 uncultured Oscillospiraceae bacterium | reverse complement strand
GGAATATTCAATATGCTGCTTCAAATCATAGTCTGTTCTGTCGGCAACGCCCCAGAGCTCACCCCAGCCAAAGGGGAACAAATACTCAAAGTCCGTAGTAGCCTTGCTGTAGAAAGCAAGCTCCTCTTTCGCATGATCTCTGAGCCGCAGGTGCTCGTCCGCAATGGAAAGTCCCAGCAGCCACTGATGACAGTAGGATCTCCAGTATTCAAACCACTCCAGATCTGTTCCTGGCTTGCAGAAGAATTCCAGCTCCATCTGCTCAAACTCTCTTGTTCTGAAGGTAAAATTACCCGGTGTGATCTCGTTTCGGAAGGATTTTCCGATCTGGCACACGCCGAAGGGGATCTTCTTTCTTGTGGTACGCTGTACATTCTTAAAATTCACAAAAATACCCTGGGCAGTCTCCGGACGCAAATACAGCTCAGACTGAGAGTCCTCCGTTACGCCCTGAAAGGTCTTGAACATCATATTGAACTTCCGGATATCTGTAAGGTCGGTAGATCCGCACTGGGGGCAGGTTACTCCCTTCTCCTTGATATATGCGGAAAGCTGCTCATTGCTCCAGCCCTCGATAGCCAGCTCAATGCCGTGCTCTTTATTCCAGTCTTCAATAATATTGTCGGCTCTGTGTCTTGCCTTGCAGTGACGGCAATCCAACAGGGGATCATTAAAGCCGCCTACATGGCCGGAAGCGACCCATACTCTGGGATTCATAAGAATTGCACAGTCGACACCCACATTATAGGGATTCTCCTGCACAAACTTCTTCCACCACGCCTGCTTTACATTGTTCTTCAGCTGTACGCCCAACGGACCGTAATCCCAGCTGTTCGCAAGCCCTCCGTATATGTCAGAGCCCGGATATACAAAGCCTCTGTTCTTTGCAAGGGCAACAATCTTCTCCATGGTTTTTTCAACTGCCACTATTATCACCGTTCCTTCCAGACTGATTTACAGTCTTTATTCATACGCAAAAACTCCCTAGACAAGAATGCTGTCTAAGGGGTTCGGTCATTACTTAATTCCTGATGCCAATCTTTCGTAGGTAACTTTGCCCTCTGCGATCTCATGCACGGCTACAGTTACATTTTTGTTCGTGTCTATTTTCACTCTTCTTACAGATCCCGCTGTAAGCTGTCTGGCTCTTTTCGCAGTTAAAATAACCAATGTATATCTGCTGTCAACCTTGTCCAGAAGTTCCGCGATAGGCGGCTCAATCATTGTCATTGAAGATTCCCTCTTTCTCGGTAAAATGTCATTCTCAACTCGCACTGAGCTGTCTTATTATAATATTACATATCTTGGAATATGTAAAGTTTTTTCATAAAAAATTTATATGTTACGGGCCTTTTCTGCTCGATTCCGCTTTGCCTCCGCCAGAATTTCCAGTAATCTGTCCGCGGCCTTTTTCACATCGTCGTTTACTAGCTGATACTGAAAGTGATCCTGCTGTCCGATCTCATCGGAAGCCTTGCCCAACCGTCTTGTGATTTCTTCCTCTGTCTCCGTATTGCGCCCCCGCAATCTGCGTTCCAGTTCCTCCAGGGACGGCGGCAGAATAAATACCGTAACCGAGTCCTCCGGAAAAGCCTTCTTAACGGCCATAGCTCCGGGCACCGTGATATCCATGATCACATCCGCGCCGCCTTCTATGGCCCTTGCCAGAGGAGTCCTGGGCGTCCCGTATCTGTTACAGCAAAATTCGTCCCATTCCAGTATTTCTCCGGAAGAGATCATCTCGTCAAATTCTTCACGGGTCTTATAAAAATAGCTTACATCCGGTATCTCTCCGGGGCGCGGTTTTCTGGTAGTCGCCGATACAGAATACCGGAGGTTGCTGTTTGATTTTACCGCCTGCTCTAAAATCGTACCTTTTCCCGTTCCGGACGGACCGGATATCACAAGAATCATTCCCTTTTCTGACATTTTACCCTCTGCCATACAGTATTTACTCCTTCCCTACCAACTCCGAAATCTTCTCTGTACTCAGCGCAGAGAGTATCACATGATCGCTGTCTGTAATAATAACGCTTCTGGTCTTGCGCCCGTATGTGGCGTCTATACACATATCCCTGTCCCTGGCCTCCTGCATAATGCGTTTGACCGGAGCCGAATCCGGGCCCACCACAGACACAATGCGGCCGTCCATTACCATATTTCCGTATCCGATATTGATTAGCTTCATAAAACACCGTCCTGTATTTTCCCTCACTCAAGATTCTGTATCTGTTCTCTGATCTTCTCAATTTCACTCTTTACGGACAGTACGCTTTGGGTCAGAACAAGGTCATTGGCTTTAGACCCCATTGTGTTGGCCTCTCTGTTCATCTCCTGTACCAGAAAGTCCAGTTTTCTTCCCACAGGCTCATCCGAGGAAAGAATATGGCGGAACTGTGTAATATGGCTGCCCATACGGGTTATCTCTTCATCAATGCAGCACCGGTCTGCAAAGAAAGCAACCTCCTGGGCAACTCTCTGCGGATCTGCCGTGTCGCCCTGAAGCAGCGTGTTCAGTCTGTTCTCCAGCTTCTCCCTGTATTCCTGTGGGATCAAGGGCGCTCTTTCTGTAATTGTCACCATGGCCTTTTCAATGTTGTAAAGCATCCCCAGCAAATTCTGTTTCAGGGTCTCGCCTTCTCTTTCTCGCATGGCAACAAGGTTATCCAGGGCTTCTGTCAGCGCAGCGCTGATCTGAGACCATACCTGGGCTTCATCCATGTCCGCCCCTGTTACGGTCAGCACATCCGGCATACGGAGCAGTGTACTGGCGCAAATATCGTTTGTGATTCCGTACCGCTCGGAGGCTTCAGCCAGGGCAGTGAGATAGGCAGAAGCCAGACCCTTGTCAATGGTAACGGCGCACCCCGGCTTCTGGAGTTCCGTATAGGTTACAAATACATCTGCCTTTCCTCTGGAAATAGCTGTCTGCACTTTCTTTCTGATGGGATCTTCACACCAAATCAGCTGTCGGGGCAGTTTAACGGATAAATCCAGAAATCGGTGATTCACCGTCTTGATTTCAATGCAAATCTGTTTTTCCTCATTGGCAAAAGAGCCTCTGCCAAAGCCTGTCATACTTCTGATCATGTTCT
>CBCSVZ010000192.1:0-3102 GCA_965143695.1 uncultured Oscillospiraceae bacterium | reverse complement strand
TCTATGTTGCGCTCCAGCAAATTTTTCAAAATATTTTTACTCTTTGACTCGTGCTCGGATTCCACAATCACACACCTCACTGTCCCACCTCTTTACCGGAGTTCTCTACATAGGCAGAAATTTACCGCCGATTTTTGAGAAGGCCTCCTTATGCTCCATAAAACGTGTAATGGACAGAAATTTCAGGCAGTTATCCGCCTTAGCCTGGCGGGAGTCGCTCAAAAAGGGCTTGATTGCCTTGATCAGCTGTGCTCTGTCGTCATTTTTGATTTCTCCCACCACCTCTTTATAGGTATCCAGCAGGGAGAACAGCTCCCCCAGATTGATTCCGGACTCCTCCTGCTCTGTTTCCGAAGTCTCCTCCTCAGAAATTTTTTCTGTCTCTACCTGCGCTGTTTCCTCCTCAGGCTCCTCCTGCAGCAGCAGATCCAGCAGGTCATTTCCCTCTGCCACTGAGAATCTCCTTTACTTTCTTCATCAAAACATCAGCGTCCTTGCCTGCGATCTTGCGGACCTTTTCCAGGTCTTCCGGTGTCAGCCGGCTCATTACAGCCTGAGGGTCTATGTTCATCTCTGCCAGCTTTCTGCCGTCGATTTCATCCAGTTTGGAAAGGATCTCCTTTCTGTTTTTATCGTTGAACTTTCTGGAAAGTTCCTCCGGGCTCTTGGTTTTGAGCATATTGATGGCCTGCTCCAGTTTCGCTTTTGTAACCTTACCTTCTATAGACATAGCTGCTCCTCCATAAGAGATTTATTACATAGTATGTTGCCTTCGGTAAAATGTTTCCAACACCGGATTTTTATTGTATAATCATTGCCGGAGGGCAGATGGATATGGAAAAATATGACACGATTATTATCGGCAGAGGCCCTGCGGGTCTGCAGGCCGCCGTATATACAGCCAGAAGCGGGCTGTCCACTCTGGTACTGGGCCGTTCCGACGGCAGTCTTGCCAAAACCGCTATCATAGAAAATTATTTTGGCTTTGCACAGGCGGTAAGCGGCCCCGCGCTGTTGGAAGCAGGTATGGAACAGGCCGCAAGATTCGGCGCTGTAATAAAAGATGAAGCCGTACTCTCCGTGGACTATTCCGCAATGGAATCAGGCTGCTTTGAGGTAACCTGCGGTGACGAGATCTATATCGGAAAGAGCATTTTACTTGCTGTAGGCAAGGCACTTCCCAGGGTAAAGAAACCGGGCGTCTCCGAGCTGGAGGGCCGGGGCATCAGCTACTGTGCCACCTGCGACGGTTTTTTGTACCGGGGAAAGAAGCTGGGCGTACTGGGTGCGGGAGAATACGCCCTGCACGAAGCCGAAATTCTGAAAAATTTCACTTCCTGCGTAACCCTTTACACAGACGGAGCTTCCTTATATCCTGAAATAAGGTATGCCCTTGAGACAGCCTCTGTAGCGATCAGGGAAACACCTGTGGAAGGCTTTTCCGACAAAGAGGTTCAGGGCGAAAAGGTACTGGGAAGCATCCATTTTACCGACGGGACACAGGAGGAGATCGACGGCATGTTTATTGCGCTTGACCGGCCCTCTTCCGCAGACTTTGCCAGAAAACTGGGATTGCTGACGGAAGAGAACGGTAATATTAAGGTGGACCGTAACATGGCCGCCTCTGTGCCGGGAATCTACGCTGCCGGAGACTGCTGCAGCGATTTTAAGCAGATTGCTGTTGCAGTGGGACAGGCCTGTATAGCCGCCAAGAGCATTATTTCATATGTGAGAAAAGGTTGAGCGCGTCCTTGCATTTGAACTTTGTCAACAAGGCCGTACTGGCTGCCGCATCTATCAGAAACAGGACGAACACCGTCAGCAGAAGCCATCGGGGGGCGGCCTTTATCATGCGTTCAACACCCGGATGTACGAATCTTACCAGCGCAACGGACAAAAGTCCCCATATGAGGGAGAAGAGCAGACACACTCTGCCGTTGATATTCATGGGCATGTCATGATAGTCCCAGAAGGCCACGCCGATCGCCTCCCTGTATATAAAATCCATGATATATTCCACAGCGCTTGCCGCCAGCATTCCGATTCCGAAAACCGCAAAGAGATTTTCCCGGAAGGGCCTTGTGGCCAATACAATCGCCAATGCCCCGAAGCCGTATACCGGGCACATGGGGAAAATAAGAAAACACTTTCGCATCACGAACTCCCCCTGCACCGCCATGGCAAAGAGCGTTTCCAACAGAAAGCCTGCAAAGCTGTAAATGAAAAAGTAACCGATATAGTTCAGCACACATAACACCCCGAAATTTTTCTCGGTGTTTAGTGTGCCCTGAAATCAGAATAATATTTACGCAGCAGTTGCCTCCGGATGGGGGTCCTGCCACAGCGCATTGTAGGCGGCCACGCCTGCCGCAGCAGCGGAATCGGTCAGTTCCTTAGCGTGTCTTGCCTTGGAAACAGCATCGTCATTCAGACCGTATGCACCCGGATCGTTCAGGGCCGCCGCAACAGGAATGACTTCGTAAGAGCCGTGTATGTGGACCCAGGTAGCAATATATTCTATATTTTTGATATACGTTTCACCGTTGCTGTATTTTCTGACGGTGATGATCGGCATCATGCCGTTCTCCGTATAGATCGCATTTTCCGTATCCTCCGCAAGGGAATTTCTGGACTGATTGGAAATATAGTTTCCCATAGAGTAATAGCAGGGCATGGTACGCTTCCCGTCAGAGGAGGTGATAACCTCCACAGGCTGTATTACATGGGGATGGGAAGTCAGCAGCACATCCACGCCCATATCGCACAGCTTCTGGGCAATCGCCCTCTGATTCTCATTGGGCTTCAGTTCATATTCATTGCCCCAGTGAAGATATACAATAATACAGTCTGCCCCCTGCGTGTTCAGATCTGCCATTTTCTCCCCGATTTCCCGATAGAGCTTGTCAGGCGCCGCCTCATTAAAGGTATCAATCAGCGCCAGATCCTCAGGGGCTACGGAATTGCCGTTGATCCTCACCGTCTCCCCGTCACTGCCGATCTCCAGCGTATAATTGATCAATCCGATCTGAATGCCTTTCACATCCACAAGCTTGTAGGTCTTGCTGCTTTCATCAGCTCTGGTACCCACATGGTCCATACCCT
>CBCSVZ010000191.1:0-3104 GCA_965143695.1 uncultured Oscillospiraceae bacterium | reverse complement strand
TTATATCCATGCGAAGGTAATCGGACAGGTGCTGAATACTTACATTGTCCTGGAGTACAACAGTTCCGTGTTTTTACTGGATCAGCATGCGGCACATGAGCGGCTGATGTACGAGCGGCTGGTTGAGGCATACCGAAAGGATCTGTGCCTGCCTTCTCAGACCCTGCTGTGTCCCATAACGGTAAGACTGGCCCCGGGGGAGTTCAGCCGATATGAGGCTGTTGCGGATAAGCTTTCGGAATTGGGCTTCGATATAGACATTTTCGGTCGGGATGCGATCGTTATCAGAGCTGTTCCTGCGGTAATGTCCGGACAGGATGTTATCGCGGCGGTTGAGGCACTGCTTGCCAAAGGGGAGAATGTGCGTGCCGAAGACCTGTTGAATGAAGAACGGCTTTACACAGTTGCGTGTAAAGCGGCTGTAAAAGGGAATAATGCACTTACCAATGGGGAGATCATGCAGCTTCTGCACGATTTGGCAGTTACGGACCAGCCCGGGACCTGTCCCCATGGCAGACCCATTGTGGTGGAGATCAGTAAAAATGACATTGAAAAAAGATTCAAGCGTGTGCTTTGAGAAAAAAACGGTAAAAGCGATTATTATAACCGGTCCGACGGCTTCCGGTAAGACGGCGGTATCCCTGAAGGTGGCAGATGCCGTCAACGGAGAAATTCTCTGCTGTGATTCCATGCAGGTATATCGGCATAGGGATATCGGTACGGCCAAGGCAACTCCCGAAGAGCAGAAGCAGGTACCTCACCATCTGATCGATCTGGTTGAGCCCTGGGAGGAGTTCAGTGTAGCGGACTACTGTAAAGCGGCTGAAGCTGTTGCCGGAGCGGTTGCTTCTGCGGGTAAAATGCCTGTTTTTGTGGGAGGAACCGGCTTGTATGTAACTTCGCTTGTGGAAGGGTATTCCTATGAAAGCGAATACCAGTCCGACGGTGCTTTGCCCTGCCGGCTGAATCAAATGGCTGCCACCGGGGAGGGCGTCAGAAGGCTCTATGATTTTTTGCGTACGCATGATCCGGAGGCGGCGGATAAGATCCATATTCATAATACCAAAAGACTTGTCCGGGCGGTTGAATTGTATCAACTTACCGGTAAGACGCAGCAGGAGAGAAATTTGGAATCAAAGCAGGAGGGCCCTTTTTTAGATGCGGAGGTTTTTGCTATTGATTTGGAACGGCCGCTGCTCTATGAAAGGATCAATCTTCGGGTAGACGAGATGATAAGAGAGGGCCTTGTGGAGGAAGTGGAAAGCGTATTGCGCCTGTGCAGAGAACGCGGCGAATCCATGTCGAAAACGGCAGCTCAGGCAATCGGATATAAAGAGACAATTGCATATTTGAAGGGGGACCTTGATAAAGAGGAAATGGTCGAGAAAATAAAAAGCGCAACCAGAAAATATGCCAAACGGCAGATGACCTGGTTACGCAAATGGCCCTGGGTAAAATGGATACGGCCTACGGACACAAAGAATGCGTTTGATGCAATCCTGTTACATCTTTCTGAAGACGCCGACAACCTTTCCTAATACAACCAATTCTTTGGTATAGATCGCTTTCAGGTAACGGTTCTCAGGTTGAAGACGGAAGCAATCCCGTTCTTTATAGAAGGTCTTGACTGTTGCTTCATCTTCGATCAGTGCAACGATCACTTCACCGTCCTTGGCTACAGACTGCCTCTGTACAAGGACATAGTCTCCGTCCAGTATGCCGATTTCAATCATACTGTCGCCTTGCACCTTCAGCATAAATACTTCCTGCCCGGGGGCGAAGTCGCTGGGCACGGGGAAAGTTCTTTCGATATTTTCCGTGGCCAGAATAGGAGTCCCTGCTGCAACCTTTCCGATTACGGGCACATTTACAACATCCCCTTCGGCCGCGCTTTTATCTAAATACGCAGATACCAGACTGCGGGGGCCTGTCAGCCTTATTCCTCTTGTAGCGCCGTCGTCTCTCTGAATATAGCCCTTTTTCTCCAAAGCGGCCAAATGGGCAAATACAGTGGAAGAAGAGGAAAGATTGACCTCTTTGCAGATGTCTCTGATGGAAGGGGGATATCCGCGGTCCTTTATGAAGGACTCAATACAGTTGAGTATTTCCTCCTGCTTCTGTGTAGGCAGCTTGCTTGATCTGTTACCCATAATTTACTCCTTTTAGATTTGATACCAACAGTATATCATACTTTTTTGAGAAGTGCAAACTTTTGTTCGAAAGAATCCGGGCGCGGGGGCAGCTGCTCAGCTGTCTTTTCGGGAGGAGCCCTTAAATGCCCAGAACTTGTTCATGAGATAGTTAATAACGGTTGTTATGGGCAGCACAATTATTTTTATGAGATATTTATTGATCGGCAGGAGCCACTGGCAGAGTTTAAACAGCCCGGTCGAAATTCCCAGATACACACAAAATGTTACGGTGAATTTTGGCAGGGAATCCCTGGTCGTGGCTTCGTTTTTTCTGAAGACCCAGAAGCGATTGCACAAATAGCTGTTTATCCCGCCTGCAATATCGCCGATGACATTAAATAGAAGCAGCAGAGCGCTTTTACTGTCGACACCGCTGAAAAAAGCCAGCGCCGTATATACCAAAAAGGCAACCAATGTGTTTAAGGCCCCTACAACACAAAAGGCGAGAAACTGTCTGTATTTTTGAAATAATGCTTTTAAAGTATCCATGCTTTTGTAAACTCCGTATTTTTAATCTGACCTATTCATTGTACTAGCTTTTTCTGCATAAATCAATTTTTCGCGGGGACAGAGTTGCACCCAAAAGCTGTGTGCGGTTTGACAGACTTTGTAAAGAAGTGTAAAATTCGTCATTGTGAACAGGTGAATGTGGAGGACGATGTGATGGACACGAAAAGTGGTTCGATATCAATAAGTACAGAAAATATTTTCCCTATTATCAAAAAGTGGCTCTATTCAGAGAAAGATATATTTTTAAGAGAGATTATCTCTAACGGCAGCGATGCCATCAATAAATTAAAGAAGCTTATTGCTGTGGGAGAGGCCGATCTTCCCGAGGAGACCTGCCAGTGGCGGCTGGAGGTCAGCCTTGATAAGGAAGCAGGTACGGTTACGGTGCATGACAATGGAATC
>CBCSVZ010000190.1:0-3139 GCA_965143695.1 uncultured Oscillospiraceae bacterium | reverse complement strand
TAACGATTTCATAGTTCATGGTTTACGCCCTCCCTTCTGCCGCAATGGCAGGTACTTTCGTATGGAAATCCGTTGCACTCTGGAACGCAGTTGCCGCCCGGATAATACTCTTTTCTCCAAAGGCCTTGGCAATCAACTGCATACCGATAGGCATCCCGTCCCTATCGAATCCGCAGGGAACTGACATTCCGGGAAGTCCCGCCAGATTAACGGAAACCGTATAGATATCGCTCAGATACATAGCCAGCGGATCGCTCAGGCTGGTGCCCAGCTTGGTAGCCGTATTGGGCGCAACAGGACCCAATATCAGATCATATTTTTCAAAGGCTCTGTCGAAGGCCTGCTTGATCAGGTTCTTGGATTTCAGGGCCTTCAGGTAAAATGCGTCATAGTAGCCGGAGCTCAGCAGGAAGGAGCCCAGCATGATTCTGCGCTTCGCCTCTGTTCCGAAGGTCTGGCTTCTGGTCAGCTTGTACATGGTCTGCAAATCCTCGTAGCTGTCCGCTCTGGTACTGTATTTTACCCCGTCATACCGGGAAAGATTGGAGCTTGCCTCTGCACAGGAAATAATATAGTAAGTGGGGATGGCATATTCCAGCATGGACATTTTAAATTCTTCCACCTCTGCCCCCAGAGCTTTCAGGGTGCCCACGGCTTTCATAATGGCCTCTTTCACCTGCGGATTCAGAGCATCGCTGAAATAGTCCGAGGGAATTCCGATCTTCATACCCTTGATTTCGGTTACAATGTCTCCGGTAAAATCAAAGGCCGGCATATCCATACTGGTGGAATCCCTGGAATCGTGACCGGATATAACAGAGAGTGCCGCTGCGCAGTCCTCTGCGGAAAGCCCCATGGTTCCCACCTGGTCAAGGGAAGAAGCATAGGCTACCACACCGTATCTGGAAACAGCGCCGTAGGTGGGCTTGATTCCCGTAATGCCGCAATAGGAGCTGGGCTGTCGGATAGAGCCTCCCGTATCCGTACCCAGGGCAATGAGCGCCTCTCTGGCTGCCACCGCAGCGGCGCTTCCGCCGCTGGAACCTCCGGAGACCTTCTCCGGATCCCAGGGATTTCTGGTAAGGACCATTGCAGAGGTTTCGCTGGTACTTCCCATGGCAAATTCATCCATGTTGGTCTTCCCCAGCACGACCATGCCCGCGCTTTCCAACCTGTCAACAACAGTTGCGTTATACGGAGGCACATAGTTCTCCAACACTTTGGAGGAGCATGTGGTCTTAACACCTCTGGTACAGATAATGTCCTTCACTGCAATCGGTACCCCTGCCAATGGGGATAGATCTGCTCCCCCATTGATTTTCTCCTGTACCGCTTCCGCCTTCTTTAAGGCTTCCTCTTCATTTAAAGTAACATAAGCACCGACTTTGCTGTCTATGCGCTTAATTCTGCTGATATATTCCTTTGTGAGCTCAACACTGCTGAGTTTCTTTTCTTTAATAAGCCTGCCGGCCTCTGTTGCATACATCAAAATTCACCTCTTCCTGTCATTCTACCGTCTTGGGAACTTTGAAGCAGCCATCCTTTACAAAGGGTGCATTGGCCAACAGCTCCTCTTTGGTAATGGCGCTTTCCTTTACAATATCCTCACGGAGTACATTCACTATCGGGAAGGTATGAGAAAGCGGTTCCACACCCTCTGTATCCAGATTATCCAAAGTATTGATATAGTTGATGATTTTCTGGAACTCACCTTTAAAGCTCTCCTTCTCTTCCTCGGAAAGATACAGTTTGGAAAGCTCTGCAACATATTCTACCAATTCGTCGTTTACTTCTATCATTTTACCGAAACCTCCTTCAATCGCTTAAGGATCCAGACGGATCTGATCTCTGGGGAACAGGGATGTATACCGCACATTATTTTCCCCGATCAGTCGCATCAAAAGCCGCTCCAAACCGATTCCCAGTCCCCCGTGAGGCGGCATACCGTGCTTATGTGCCATGAGATAGGACTCAAAAAGCTCAGGGTGCATTCCCCGCTTCTCCATTTTGGCCACCTGCTCGTTATAGTCATGGATTCTCTGTCCGCCGGTGGTGATCTCCATGCCGTCGAAGAGCAGGTCAAAGCTCAGGGTATAAGTGGGATCCTCAGGATCATCCATTGCGTAGAAAGGCCGCTTTTTAGAGGGGTAGTGTGTGACAAATACAAAGTCACTGTTAAAGTCTTCCTGAAACAGTTTTCCGATCAGAACCTCCTCTTCAGGATCCAGATCGTAGGGGTTCTTGATGGGGCGTCCGTCTTTTTCAGAAGCCATCTTTTTGGCATCTGCGAACTTTACTGCAGGTACCTTCTCCGGCAATCTGGGCAGGGTTACGCCGGCCTTCTTCAGATAATCCGCATATTCGGTCTCTAACAGATGGAATGTGTATCGGAGCATAGCGGCTTCCATATCCATAATATCCTCAAAGCCGTCAATAAAGCCCATCTCAAAGTCCATACTCATATATTCATTCAAATGTCTTGTGGTATTATGCTTCTCGGCTCTGAATACGGGAGATACTTCAAAAACCCTCTCGTAGACAGGCACCATGATCTGCTTGTAGAACTGAGGACTCTGTGCCAGGAAGGCCTTCTTGCCGAAATAGTCCAGCTTGAAGATATTGGCGCCGCCTTCCGCCCCCGCCGCAACGATTTTCGGTGATCTTATTTCCGTGAAACCCTGTGTAAATAAAAAGTCACGGAAGCCTCTTACCAAGCCCTCCTGGAGCTTGAATACCGCGCGCTTCTTCTCATTACGAAGGATCACCGGACGCAGCTGAAGCTCGGAATCCAAACCCACATTGAGCTTCCATTTGTTTACTGCTACCGGCATGGTGGCCGCCGGCTTGGAAAGTACCTTGATTTCCTTAATATCGATTTCAAAGCCGCCCGGCGCACGTTCGTCATCCCGGACGCTTCCCCTGATCTGTACGCTGGATTCCTCGGGGATTTCCGAGATCGGCAGACTGTTGGCCGCATAATTATAGATACACTGAACAATACCGGTCCGTTTTCTTAAAATAATAAACGCAAAATCGGCCATGTCTCTTATTTTATAGACCATACCGTTCATTGTGACATTTTCACGGTCGCATTTGCCCTGCTGCACATCTTTGATTTCTGACAGGCCCTTATCCTTTA
>CBCSVZ010000189.1:0-3159 GCA_965143695.1 uncultured Oscillospiraceae bacterium | reverse complement strand
GCCCGCCGCATTTCCATAGTGCCATCGGGTGATGTTCAACACGCGAGAGAATATCAGCATCGTCAAACAAAAGGCCCGGCTGATAGTTTCCCTCTGCAAAAGCCTGCCAGAAGGACAGCTCCGTATCTTCCGGTTTTAGAATCGCGGCTAAATAATCCTTTACCTGTTTCTGCGCACAGGCCAGGTCAAAGCGTTCTCCACGGCGCAGCACCGGTGTAAGGTCCGTCCTGATTTTCCGTGCGGATATGCTGCCGATACCATTGAGGTCAAAGTATTCCGGCACGGTTTCCGAAGCAATCGCCGCGTAGAACATGATACACTTTCTGAAAAGCGGTTCCTGCGTCTCGTCAAACAATCCATACTTTTGCATATTGAACATATCATATAAATCCCGCGGGGCCGCCCGGTTTAAGAGGGCGACCGTCTTTGCGGAGAAGATTTCCAGAGGATCAACGTTTAATACTGTAAGCTCCTGATCGTTCCATGGCAAATAAACCGGTCTGCGGGAAACAGGCAGCACATGGCAGCGGAGCATATAGTTGATCTCAATTTTCAGGTTGTCTTTCATTCCTCCGGCATTCACATACTCGTACACGAAGGAATCCAGCGCGTGGTATTGCTTTGATTTCAAACTCAGCGTATAGCCGGAAGCCGCCATGTATTTTTGTATGTGTTCATTGATCTGCTCCCGCTCCGCTAGCATAGCTTCCCTTGATACATCCTTTGAGAAATCCAGGTCTATATCAACCGACAGGCGGGGCAGATCAAAAATCGTCAGATTGATCGCCGTGCCGCCTTTCAGGGCAAGGCTGTCCGCAAGCAACCCATCGCTTTCCATAAAAGAAAGAACATCCGCGAGGCGGCAGACTTTCTCAAAGGTGTCACGGACAAAGCCGAGTTCTTTGGCCTGCCTGCCAAGCGTAATACGGTCAAAGCGCATCATAATCAGTTACCCCCTTATTTATGATCGTTTTCAAATCTTTTGGAGCAAACAGTTTCCATCTGTTATGAAGGACAAAATCGCCCTGCTTTTCAAAGAGATAGGTTTTACTGGCAGAAGACCGTTTTTCACATTCCACAAAAAACGGTTCCGGTAAAGACAGTTCCTCTTTCCATGCTTCAAGAATAAATCCGGCCTTTTGATATAGCTGCGCCCGGCCATACAGTTCCAGCGCGTCAAGCAGTTTGCTGTAATCAAGCGAAGGAATCAGGAGAAGGCAGCGCAACAATTCTTCCAGGCCTCCGATTTTTTCAAAATCCGCTATACTGTCTATCACGGTCCGCTCTAAAGAAGTCACGCGGATGCCGGTGTCTGTTTTTATGATGTCCGTATTTCCCCGGCAGGCCATCGGACAGTAATTTACGCCGTCATAAGAGAACGGGCGGACGCGCTTTTGGGTGGTGAAGTACACATCATAAAAAACCTGGTTCGCATATCCGTAGTATTCAAAGGCGCTGTGGTGGGACACACAGGCATCGTCTGTCACGCGGGAAGCTATCTGGTAGCGGTTCGGGATCGCCTGTCCGGTTTCCATGCTGATGACCGCATATAGATTGCGGCGCACACGCTCGATATATCCTTTTTGCAGATAACTCTTTATCTGCCATACAGCGGAACTTTCTGATCCGGCGAGCTGCACCATATCATCATGTGTAAAACAGCGCAAAGCGGCAAGCTCTTTGTATCGTTCCATTGCACAGCCTCCTTTTTTGTTTTCATTATAACGCAAAGCAAGAGAAAATACAATGGTTTTGAACGGATTTAGAAATAATCGTTTTTTGAACTGCACGAAGCAATAGGGAAAGTATCTGTTTTGTGCGAATTTGAAAATGTATTAACGTTCCGGCTCTTTCCGTTTTGTTGGTGCATGTACGGCTGCCGTCCGCTCTGTACTCTGTTTTATGCCTTCGCGGATCGAGACTTTCTTCCCATGTTCCTTTGTATAATCGAGCCGGGCCTGCGTAAGAAAGAGATCGACAAGTCCGGGGTGGCTACGATCCACCACAAAGTAAACATTCCGATCTTGGCCGAAGCCGTCCGGGTTCTCGTAGACCGGAATGGTTTTCGCCCAGGCTTTGTTATCGCGGGAAATACGCCCATCCCAATCCTTTTGCCGGACCGTGCCCGCAAGCACATAAAACATCCGGTCATAACCGAATTGTTCCAAAACCTGATGTACTGCCTCCGTTCCGAGGCGGTTATCCCGGTAGTGATCGGCAATGGCCTGTTCGATTGCCTCCTTACAGGCGATATTTGCCTTATAGGAAGCACGGTATTGTTCCAGTTCTCCATGCTCACGCACATAGGAAGCCGGATAGATATATAGCTGTGTTGTGTCTTTCATGTGATCCCTCCAAATAGAAAAAGCTGCCTTGTGAGACAGCCCCGAATAGTGAAAAAGAGGGCGGGACACCGAAAATGCCCCGCCCATAAGTTTATCCAAATACAAAATCTTTGAGTGCGTGGTTTGCGCCGCCGATCATCCCGACCAGCCAGGCCGCCGCCATTGGCAGACCGTAGGGGCTTATCAGAAACGCGATCACCAGCCATGCAAGCCCGGCCCACACTCCGGCAGTAAAGAACAGCACCAGCGACGCCAGAAATACAATGCCTGATAAAATCCCCAGCACCGCGCCGGATGCGATCACCAGGAACTTGCACACCAGATAAAGAAGCCCCGTAACCAGGACAAAGGGAAACGCCAACAGTTTGAATATCAGACGCATAGGTCAAGCCTCCTTCCACGGGAAAATATCATGTCCCTCTGCCAAAATTCTACCGTGCCGGTTCCCGGAAAGCAACGGCTATTTTCTCCGTTTACGAAATGTTTGCAAATCCCCGGAGCAGCTTATCCATACCATTCCACAGGTCATCCAGCCGGGTACGCAGATCTTCCACATCCGCAGCATAAACGCTGCCGGTTTCATTGGCACGCCGGGTGTACTGGTTTAAGTTGTTGGAGCAGATACGAAGGAGGCGTATCATTTCCTGAATGTCGCCCATATCCAGGTGAATGATGTAACCGTCCACCGCCATTTTGCGGAGATAAGCGGAAAGGTTGGTGATCCCCAGCTCTGCCATGCGCTCTTTTATCAAAGCAGCCTCCGCCTCGGTCAGAACAAACTCCACACGGACAGACCGCTTATCCCGTCCGCCCT
>CBCSVZ010000188.1:0-3160 GCA_965143695.1 uncultured Oscillospiraceae bacterium | reverse complement strand
AATAAAAAAAGCGTAAATGGGTAATAGGGGGAGCTGAAAGGGGTCTGACCCAATGTCGCTAAATGGGTTCTGACCCCTGTCTGCTCCCCCTCTTCCCCTTTTCCCTCATAATGTTTGAAAAACCACATAGATTGTTGTACAATAGAAAAGCATATTATTTTATATGTGTGTTTGAAATAAAGGTGAGGTATTTTATGGATAAAATAAAAGTTGCGGTGCTCTTCGGAGGCATGTCCACAGAGCACGAGGTTTCCTGTGTGTCGGCTTACTCGGTAATTAATAACTTTGACAAAGAGAAATTTGACATTTTACCAATAGGGCTGGCGAAAAACGGCGACTGGCTGCCATATGCCGGGCCGGTGGAGCTCATCAGAGACGGTTCCTGGGAGAGAATTGCCAGAGAGAAAGTTCCCACTGCACCGGAGGGTTGCGATATGGCCCCGGGTCTGGAGGCTTTGCGGAACTGTCAGGTAGTATTTCCGATCTTACACGGCTTAAACTGCGAAGACGGGACGGTGCAGGGGCTGCTGGAGCTGCTGAAGATACCCTATGTGGGGTGCAATGTGCTGGCCGCGGCCGTGGGCATGGATAAGGCCTACACAAAGATAGTGGCGGACAGCATCGGGATTCCTCAGTGCAGACACATTGTGGTACATAGAGATGTGCTTTTGGAAAATAACGAAGCATATACAGACGAAATTGCAGAGAAGCTGGGCTTTCCCTGCTTTGTAAAGCCCTCCAACTCCGGCTCTTCCGTGGGAGTTTTCAAGGTAAAATCAAAAGAGGAATTAGTGCCCGTCTTGCTGGAGGCACAGAGGTTCGACCGCAAGACAATCGTGGAGGAGTATATCAACGGCCGTGAAATAGAATGTGCAGTGCTGGGCAACAGACATCCCCGTGCGGCCACGCCCGGCGAAATCAAGCCCTCCAAAGAATTTTACGATTACGAGGATAAATACAAAAGCGGTACCAGCGAAACCGTCATTCCGGCACAGCTTCCTCAGGCGGCCCTGGATAAAATCAAGGTGTACGCCCTGGCGATTTTTCAGGCGTTGGACTGCTCCGGCCTTTCCAGAGTGGACTTTTTCTACGAGGATGCCACCGGCAGGATTTTATTTAACGAAATTAATACACTGCCCGGTTTCACGGAAATCAGCATGTACAGTAAGCTGTGGGCGGCGGAAGGAATTGATTTTACCAGCCTGCTGACCAGATTGGTGGAGCTGGCTTTTGAGCGGAAGGAAGAAAACCGCAGAGATGTGATTTAAGGAGACAGGAATGAACGACAGACCCATTGGTATTTTTGATTCAGGCCTGGGCGGCCTTACGGTTTTAAATGAGATACACAAGCTGCTGCCGGAGGAGAATCTGGTGTATTTCGGCGACAGCGGTCGCGCGCCCTATGGAACCAAGTCAAAGGAGACGATTATAAAATATACCTTTCAGGATATTAACTTTCTGCTGAGTCAGGATGTTAAAATGGTAGTAATTGCCTGCAATACTGCCAGTGCGTGCAGTCTGGAGAGTGTACGAAAAGCGTATGATATTCCTCTTGTGGAGGTCGTGGGACCCGGCGCAAGGGCCGTTGCCAGAGCTACAAGATCAGGACACATCGGCGTCATCGGAACTCCCGCGACCATAGCCAGCGGCGTGTATGAGCGGGCCATAAAGGACATTTTACCGGACTGCCGCTGCGAGAAAAAAGCCTGCCCCCTGTTTGTGCCTTTGGTTGAGGAGGGTTGGTGGGACCACGAGATTTCCCGCCTGGTGGCGGAGGAGTATTTGGGTAAAATGAGAGCCCAGGGCGTGGATTCCATTGTACTGGGATGCACTCACTATCCGCTGCTGTCCGGGGTGATCCAAAAGGTTATGGGAGAGCAGGTCGTGCTGATTAACTCTGCCAAAGAGGTTGCCCTGGCCGTGCGCGAATCCCTGAATCAGCTTAGGGAGCGCAGGGACTCCCAGGGAACTCGGGGAACGGTAAAATTTTATACCAGTGACAGCGTTGACAAATTTGCTTCTCTGGCAGGGATGTTTTTGGATTCCCCGGTTACATCTGTGGAAAAAGTTGAAATTGAAAGGGAGAAGGACAGACCGTGAAAGATATTGCCAAAAAGGTAAAACTCGTTATTACAAGTGTTTCGAAAAATGACGGCAAGGATGTTGTTATGCTGGAGGGGCTGTATTCAGGCAGGGGAAATCTTCACACGGTAGAATATGCCGAGCGCGGCGAGGATTTAGACGGGACAACCACCCGGCTGCTGTTTTTGAGCGATCATGCTTCCGTTGTGAGAAAAGGTGTCGTTAACAGCAAAATGGAATTTTACCCGGACACGGTAAAGGGCTCCTATTACGAGACGCAATTCGGTTCGATTTATATGGAAATTGAGACTACGCATGTGTCTTTTAAGGCAACGCCCACGGGTTTCATGGGGCGGATTTCATACCGGCTGTTTTTCGGGGGGGACAGAAACAATTCCGATGACCGGGACATGAGGATTCAGGTGGACTTTTGTGAGTGACCCCCTTTCTTTGAGAGCAGAGCTGATCACAGCGGCGAGACTGTGCGGACTGGCGGATTGCGGGGATAAGCCGTTGCCGCCTGTCCTTTTTCATTATATTACTCCCGACTCCGGGCGCAGGGGGCATTTGTCCACAACCTGGGCTTTTTCTTTGTATTCTTTCGGTAACAACATTTCTGCCGAAGAGGCAGCGGCTCGGATTGCAGCCATGAATCCGAACTGGGAGGCGGAAAACGGATATATCAACATTACCCTGCCTCCGGAGCAGCTTGCTGCTGCGATAGAGGAACTGGCCGCGGCTTTTGATGCCCGTAATTACACTTTTGTACGTCCCAATGACAGCGACGGGCACTTTTTGATGGAGTATTTCATTTATTTGGCTGCTCAGCAGGCGCAATGCACCCAGGCAGAAGACCAGACGGCCGCCGAAAAAAAAGGCCCCCCGTGTCGAAATTTTACCGGACGGGGGTCAGACCCCAGCGCGGTTATTGTGTACGCGGCCCTGGGGGGAAGCGGTGAATTACTGGCCCGGGAAATGTACCGCTGGTACAGGACAAATTACGGTGGAGAAATGTCCCGGCCAAAAGAACTTTTATATTTGAAAGCTGCTGCGGGGATTTTTGCGCGGCAATTGTATA
>CBCSVZ010000187.1:0-3171 GCA_965143695.1 uncultured Oscillospiraceae bacterium | reverse complement strand
CTTTATATTTCTCATCAGCAGGATTCACTGCTACAGCAGTATCGCCCAACAGCGTTTCCGGTCTGGTGGTGGCAATGGTCAGACTGCCGCTGCCGTCTGCCAAAGGATAGCGGATATGCCAGAAAGAGCCCTCCTGCTCCTCATACTCCACCTCAATGTCGGAAATAGAGGTATTACACTTGGGACACCAGTTGGTAATGCGCTCACCTTTATAGATCAGGCCCTTGTTGTAGAGGCGTACGAACACCTCCAGTACGGCTTTGGACAGACCTTCGTCCATGGTGAAACGCTCTCTGTCCCAGTCGCAGGAGCTGCCCAACCGCTTCAGCTGTTCTACAATACGGCCTCCGTACAGTCTCCTCCACTCCCAGGTGCGCTCCAAAAAGCCCTCCCGGCCTACATCCTCCTTGGTAAGCCCCTCCTTGGCCATAGCGTCTACCACCTTGGCCTCGGTGGCAATACTGGCATGGTCTGTGCCCGGCAGCCACAGAGCCGCGTAGCCCTGCATCCGCTTGAATCGGATAATAATATCCTGCATGGTGTTGTCCATGGCATGTCCCATATGGAGCTGTCCCGTTATGTTCGGAGGCGGCATCACAATGGTAAAAGGCTTCTTGTTCTTATCTATAACACCTTTAAAATAACCCTTACTCTGCCAGTTATCGTAAATTTTCTTTTCAATTTCCTGGGGCGCAAATGTCTTGGCCATATTGTCAGCTGATTTCATATTGACTCCTCACTGTCTCGCATTCAATAGTAGTAATACAAAGATAAATTGTAAACGCTTCCGGCTGTTTTGTCAATTTGTCAGCTGCCGGTATTGAAACCCGATCCATCCATTTCACAGAACAAGGTCATGGAGGGAAGTTCTGTGAAAAAAGAAAAGGAAATTTTTCACAGAACCTGCCTGCAGGGCCCACTTCTGTGAAGCAATGCGTCGATATTGCGGCATTATTTCATTGAAAACAGGACAGTTTCTTGTTTTTATAAGAAAAAATGCGGTTTTTACTCCACAGAACTGGCTTCCCGTAGGGAGTTCTGTGAAACACAGGAAGAAATTTTTTCACAGAACTTGCCTATAGTGCCCACTTCTGTGAAACAGTGCCGAAGGGGATCTGGCTTTTCAACATATTCCCTTCGGCACAACCTCCGGTATATACTTTTTATCATGGAAAGTATCCTCAATACCCAACAGCCGATATTTATCGCTGCCCATTGGATGATAGGAAAGAAAATCCACCCGGTGACAGTTTACAAGACTGCGGTACAGTGCTTCAATCTGTCCTATATGCTTCGGGGTATAATTGATCCCCTGCAGCAGGATACAGCGCAGCACAATATTTCCCCCCTGTCGGTCTGCCTCTTTGAGATTCTCCAAAATCTTCTGATTGGACACCCCTGTATAGTACCGATGGCGCTCTGCGTCGCTGTCCTTAAAATCCCACAGCAGCGTGTCTGCATACTGACATAAGTCAGGAATATATCTGCTGTCAAAGTATCCGCAGGTCTCCACAGCCGTGCTGATTCCCGCCTCTTTGGCTTTCTTCAGGAGCAGAAGACTTTCCTCGGGATGCGCCATAGGTTCTCCGCCGGAAAGCGTCAAGCCCCCCTCCTGTCCGAAGAAATCACGGTCCCTTTCCACAAGCTCCAGGATCTCATCCGGTTCCATCATCCGTGCCGCCCGTTCCAGCGCCCCTGTAGGACATAGCTCCGTACAGCTGCCGCAGGCCGTGCATTTAACCCGGTCAAAGGCATGGTCAGGTCTAAAGACATGAGCCTGATTGGGACAGACCGTGCAGGCGCCGCAGCCAATACACTTTTTTTCATCGTAGAAAATCTGCTGGAAAGAATTTTGCGTTTCCGGATTGTGACACCATTTACACCGCAAAGGACAGCCTTTCAGAAAAACCACTGTGCGCAGTCCCGGGCCGTCATGCATACAGAAACGCTGAATTCCGGTAACCGGAATCTTCATCCTATCTCCTGCCCTCCGCCTCTTGTATGATCATATTCTGCCATTCCCTGTTCAGGGTGACAAACCGGGCATTCCAGCCGGAAACCCGCACAGACAGAGTCTGATAATTCTCCGGATGCGCCTGGGCATCTTTCAGAACAGCGCTGTCTACCACGTCCATCTGCATGAAAAACCCTCCCAGCTTTACAAACCCCCGGAGCAGACCGATCAGCGCCTCCAGACCGTCCTGTCCCCGCACACTGTCCGGCAGCAGTCTGATATCCAGCGCCGCCCCTGTCACCTGCTTTCTCAGGTCCGCTTTACAGTAGGATTTGATAATAGCGGTGGCCCCTTCTCTGTCGGTACCGGGCGTAGGGGACATATTGCCCGCCAGCACCTCGCCTTTTTTGTGCCCGTGGGGAGAAGAAAGCCGGTAAGGCATCCAGTCCAGCTGCCGCCCGAAGGTACTGACGCCGCTGGGAAAATGTATGGGAGATCTGCCGTCCAGCTCCCGGCACAGGTCGGAAAAATCACTTAACAGCTGCGCGGCAATCTCGTCCGCCTCTTCGTTGTCGTTCCCGTAATAGGAATACCGGTTCAATACATACTGTCTGAGCGGCTCGTATCCCTCCCAGTCCTTGCGTAAAATGTCCATCAATTCCCGGAAGGTCACTTTTTTCTCCTCAAAGACCAGCTTTTTAATCGCGTACAGACTGTTGGCCGTGTCGGGAGCCCCTCCGATATGCGGAGAAACCACCTGATAAACCGGACCGCCTTCAAAGTAAGACAATCCCTTTTCAATACAGCCTTCTTCAAAAAGGGAAACCACGGTACAGGGCAATGTGGGCACCCAGCCCCAATCCTTGGTGGGTACTGCCGTGTCAGCAAAGTCCCGCAGTTTATTTTCATAAATCTGTTCTATCTGCTGCTTCAGGTCTCTTTTATAGGCACAGTAAAGCGCTTCATAGGTATCGTAATCCGTATCAGGGCTATAGTCCCTCAGGGTAGCATGCTGCAGAAGGGCAAGAGAGTCGAAAGGCACATAGGAGAAACAGGTTTTACCCGGAATCTGAACCTCCCAACAGCCGTCATTGGCAAATTTCCAGGCTTCCTCGGGAGGATATCCGTAACCGGTCAGGGCCTCCAGTACCAGATCCTCATTATAGACAGCCACCACACCGCCTCCGTGGCGGATCACCTCCGCGGGTCGCCTCAGC
>CBCSVZ010000186.1:0-3179 GCA_965143695.1 uncultured Oscillospiraceae bacterium | reverse complement strand
GGTGGTGCCGGAGGTCAGACTGAAGCTGGTGGAGATCCAAAGACAGCTTGCCGGACACAATAATGTGGTTATGGACGGAAGAGATATCGGCTCCTATGTACTGCCCGATGCAACTGTGAAAATTTTTCTGACTGCCGATGCCGAGGACCGGGCGAGAAGACGGTTTCTGGAGTTGCAGGAGAAGGGTGATACTTCCGTGACCTTTGAAGAAGTGCTGGAAGACATGAAGTTCCGGGACAAAAATGACAGTACCAGAGCTTTTTCACCGCTGACCTGCGCGCCTGACGCGATCCGGCTGGATACTACCGGCTGCACTCTGGAAGAGGCCGTGGCAAAAATCAGGAAAGTGGTAGATGAAAGATTATGATAGGTGTTGAGATACTGAGAACGGTTTTACGGTTTGGCTTTTGTACCCTCAGAAGAGTCAGGGTTTACGGCGCAGAGCATGTTCCGAAGGAAGGTCCGGTACTGCTGGCGGCCAACCATGTGGGAATGCTGGATATGTTTATGATCGGCTACCGCCTTCCCAGACTTGTACACTGGATGGCCAAGGAAGAGCTTTTCAAGAATAAACCGGTTGCCAGGTTTATCAGATATTTCGGAGCATACCCCATCAACAGAACGGTTCGGGATACTTCTTCTGCCCGCACCACTTTCGAATTGCTGGAGAAGGGGGAGATCGTGGGGATCTTTCCTCAGGGCACCAGAGCAAAAAAGGGAAAACCGGTGCCTAAGGCCAAGGCAGGCGTGGTAAAATACGCGGTAGAAACCGATACGCCCGTGCTTCCTGTTGCCATCTGGGGGAAGACACATCTGTTCGGTAAAATGTATGTGCGCTTCGGAGAGCCCTTTCGGTATCCGCAGCCGGCCGAGGGGGAACACTATGACAAAAAGCAGTATCTGGAGATGGCTCAGAAGCTGCTGGACGATATCTATGCTATGGGAGAGAAGAATCAGTGAAAATCATAAAAGCAGAGACGGCAGGCTTCTGCTTCGGCGTAGCCTGTGCTGTTGAGAAGGCCTTTCGATTGGCGGAAGAGCATCCGGGCAGGATCTATACTTACGGTCCGCTGATCCACAACCCCTCGGTGATCAGCCGCCTGGCGGATATGGGAGTGGAGGCTGTTGAAGATACGGAGGATGAAAGACTTGCGGATGCTTCTGTTATCATAAGGGCCCACGGAGTTACTCCGCAGGTGACGGAAAGGCTGGCGGCAAGGGGCTGCAGAGTAACGGACACTACCTGTCCCTTTGTAAGCAAGATCCATAAGCTGGTAAAAGCAGAATACCTGAAAGGCAAGACGATTATTATTATAGGGGATCCCGGTCATCCGGAGGTGCAGGGGATCAACGGATACTGCGATACCTCCGGATTGATTGTGAATTCCGAAGAAGATGCGAAAGCCTTATCCGGACAGCTTAACAGAGACGCGGATATCAGCGTTGTAACCCAGACGACCTTTAATATTAAAAAATTTGAAAGAATATCAGAAATCTTAAAAAAAGCATTTGACAAACTTGAATTTTTTGATACAATATGCAGTGCGACATCTCTCAGACAGAAAGAAGCTGAACAGATTGCCGCAGAGGTGGATTTGATGATCATCGTCGGAGGAAGGAGCAGTTCCAATACTCTGAAGCTTTATGAACTCAGCAAACAGCTTTGCAGCAATGTGAAATTAGTGGAGTCTGCCGGTGAGCTGGAGCGCAGTTGGTTTAAAAATATTTCAAAGGCAGGCGTGACAGCCGGGGCGTCCACCCCCAGCTGGCTCATTGAGGAGGTTATTGGTGTAATGAGTGACATTGATTTTATTGAGAATGAGGCAAAGACTACAGCGGATGACAACAGCTTTGAATCGATGCTGGAAGATACTTTGACCACAATAACAAGTGGAGAAATCGTGAAAGGTGCTATCAATAAGATTGATGACAAGGGTGTCTATGTTGATTTGGGCTTCAAGTACGAAGGCTTTATTGCGATAGACGAATTTGCACCGATACCGGGCGTTGAATCGGAAATGCCCAAGGTAGGCGATGAGGTTGAAGCGAAAGTAGTCAGAGTAAGCGACAAGGACTGCGAAGTGATCCTCTCCAAGAGACGTATTGACTATGCGAAGAACATGCAGGTTATTGAAGATTCCTTCAATAACAAGACTCCGGTTTCCGTTAAGGTAACGGAAGCAATCAAGGGCGGTGTTATTGCTTTTGCAGGAAGTGTAAGAATATTTATTCCCGCATCGCAGATCGCTCTGAGATTTGTTAAGGACATGACTTCCTTTGTAGGACAGACATTTGATGTTATTATTACTTCCTTTGAGAAGGGTCCTAAGGGCAGACTGAAGATTGTCGGATCCCGTAAGGTTATTTTACAGGCTGAATGGGATGAAAAGGAAGAAGCTTTCTGGGGCGACATGTACGAGGGCAAGGTTTGCAAGGGAATTGTTAAGAGCTTTACAAGCTTCGGTGCTTTCGTTGATATCGGCGGATATGACGGATTGATCCACCTGACCGAGCTTTCCTGGAGAAAGGTTAAGAATCCTCAGGAGGTTCTTACCATCGGACAGGAGGTTGAGGTTACAGTTCTTTCTTTCGACAGAGAGAAGAAGAGAATTTCTCTGGGATACAGAAAGGCGGAAGACAACCCCTGGAAGGATGCAGAGAATCTGTATCAGGTAGGCGATATTGTAGAGGTTACCGTGGTAAGATTTGTAAGCTTCGGTGTATTTGTAAATATTGCTGAGGGTGTTGACGGTTTGGTTCATATTTCCCAGATTTCCAACCGCAGGATCAAGAGTGCTGCTGACTGTCTGGAAATCGGACAGAAGGTACAGGCGAAGATCATTGATACCAACATTGCTGACCATAAGATCAACCTGAGTATTAAAGAGGTTCAGGCTTACGATCCTCCGTATACAGAGGAAGAGCTGGAGGAGGAAGCTCCTAAGGCTCCTAAGAAGGCAAAGAAGAAGAAGGAGAGACCTGCCGAGGAGGATTCTTATAAGCAGGAGATCGTTTCTTCCGGTGCAACGATTGGCGATATTCTCGCTTCTAAGGAAGATAAATCCGAAGAGTTAAAAAAGTTTATTTTACACCCTGCTGACTACTGGACAAAGCCGGCCGGGTGTGATATAATACAAAACTGTTGCAGCTGATGTAGCAGCAACGGGAAACAAAATATC
>CBCSVZ010000185.1:0-3193 GCA_965143695.1 uncultured Oscillospiraceae bacterium | reverse complement strand
CTCCTGCTTGTAGTCGATTTCCACGTAGGTTTCCGGACGGGCCTTCAGATCTCTGTCGTAGGGGGTCTTATCCAGATCCTCTGCGGTATAGTGCAGGGCTTTAAAGTTAAATGTGGGCAAGCCCTTGAAGAGAATTCCTCTGCCCTCGTGGTCATGTACCAGAGCCCAGCGGGTATCAATGTGGTTCCCGGTCTCCTGCGGGAATACATAGTGGGTGTATTCCTGGGTTACCGTGGATTGATATACGCCCATACCGGCCATGTGATACATATCGCTGTAGGTGGAATCCGGCCCCATACCGAAATATTTTACATATTCGCTGCCGGCTCTCATGGGAATCTCCAGGCCGAAACGGGGGATATTGATCACCGTATCTCTCATTTCAGCGGAGACGGATACACTGATTTCCCCGTTGCCGAAGATCATCCAATAGGCAGTATATCTCAACACAGGCAGCATTGCCAGTCCGCCCAGAGCATACTGAACACTGATGGTCACATAGTTCTCCGCCGGGGAGATCGTCAGTCCGTGAACCTGTTCGACCGCTTCGAACATGCGGTTGTAGCTCCAGTGCCCCATAGAGAATCTGCGGTCATTGCTGGTCTGTCCTCTCCACAGGGTGAACCGGGTGGGTCCGCCCAAAAGCTCTGCGCCGTTGTTCTTCATGGAGGTAAAATGTCCCTTATCCTTATTGAATACATATTCAAAGTCATAGCCTTTGATGGTCACATTCTGGGGTGCTTCCGCTGCCTCTGTGACCGTTACAGGATTCATATCCCGGACATTGACATGCTCCGGTTCTGTCTGCTTTACGGGGAGCGCGAACTGGGCTCTTGCCAGCTCGTGTCCTTCCTCTGCCCAGGCAGTGTCCACCTTCGTCACGCAGGAGAAGTCAAGGAAGAATTCATGAAATGAA
This sequence comes from uncultured Oscillospiraceae bacterium, assembly GCA_965143695.1. Lineage (GTDB taxonomy): Bacteria > Bacillota > Clostridia > UBA1212 > SIG427 > CABQMV01. The sequence continues at coordinate 2,277 of CBCSVZ010000185.1, read as the reverse complement.
AATGGCGGCAGGATATAGTCCAGCTTGATTCTGACAGACTTATGGGGAGCACATGCCTTCTCGAAGGTGCCCTGTCTGTAGGTACCGTCCTGGGTCTTGATCTTCCATTTAAAGGTAAAATCCTTCAGATCCGTAAAATCATATCTGTTGGTCAGCTTAAAAATGCCCTTTTCCAAATCAACCGCTGTAAACTCTACCGGCTGTATCACGGCCTTGTATTCTTTCAGCCCGGTGCTGGGAACTCTGTCGGGAGAAACCAGACCGTCTACACAGAAGGCTCCGTCATGGAGAGGTTCTCCGAAGAAGCCGCCGTATATGAAGTCTGTTTTATCGTCGGTAGTAATGCGGCCTCTGTTGATGGAGTCGTTGGCAACCTTGCCCGCTGCATCCACTCTTGCAGCATGGTCCGCCCATTCCCATACGCAGCCGCCGATCAGACGGGGATACTTGTAGAAAAGATCCCAGTACTGCTTTAAGTCTCCGGGGCCGTTGCCCATGGCATGGCTGTATTCACACAGGAAGAAGGGTTGGATTTTCTTCTTTTGACGGGCCAGCTTCAGGCCCTCCTGTCCTCTTTCCTCTACCCATTCATAGGCGCTGTACATCCGGCTGAATACATCTACCTCGGGGGCGTCTGCCGCACCTTCATAGTGTACAATCCGGCTGGTATCGCGGTTTTTCGTGTATGCGATCATCTTTTTGTGGTTTTCCCCGTAGAAAGCTTCGTTGCCCATGGACCAGAATATAACGGCGGCATGGTTCTTATCCCGTTCCACCATTCTCTGGGCCCTGTTTACATAGGCGGTCTCCCATGTGGGATCATCCGTGAGTCTCTGGTTGTACTGCTCGCCCTCCAGATAGAGACCGTGTGTCTCCAGATCTGTTTCGTCCACCACATAGAAGCCCAGCTCGTCGCACAGCGCCAGAAACTCCGGTCTGTTGGGATAGTGGGAGGTTCTGATGGTGTTCACATTGTGCTGTTTCATAAGCCGCAGCTCATAAATCATATCCTTAAGGGGTGTGACATGTCCCAGATCGGGGTGCGTATCGTGTCTGTTCACACCTTTGAATTTTACCTCGGTGCCGTTGATCGCCACAGCGCCGTTGGGCTTGATCTCGATCTTACGAAGTCCGGTCTTTACCGGTATGTATTCGCTGCCGCAGATGACCACCAGGGTGTAAAGATAGGGGGTCTCTGCTGTCCAGAGCACCGGCTTCTCCAGGGTAAACCGCAGGGTGGCTTTGCCGTCCTTTACGGAGGCCTTTTCTTCGGCAAGCATATTGTTGTGCATATCATACAGGCGTACAGCCGCTGCGGGCGCTTTGATGGAGCTCTTTCCCGTAAAATCCATTTCTACTGTTATCTCCGCGCTGCTGTAGTCGGGGGCAAAGCTCTGCTTTACAAAGAGATCTCTTACATGGAATTTATCTCTTCCCAGTAAATATACATCCCGGAAAATACCGGATACTCTGTAATAGTCCTGATCCTCCAGATAGGAACTCCAGGCTACCTTGGTAACCATTACGGTAACAGTGTTGACGCCTTTGGCAAGCAGGTCGGTGATCCTGAATTCTGTAGGCAGGTGCGCGCCCTGGGACAGTCCCACCGCTTTCCCGTTTATCCATACCCAGAACATGGTATCTACGCCGTCGAAATTCAGGTATACCTCTTTCCCATCCCAGCTGTCCGGCAGCATAAATGTCCTTTCATATACGCCTACCGGATTGTCGAAGGGAACATGGGGAGGATCCATGGGAAAAGGGTAGTGGCAGTTTGTATATACAGGGATCCCGTAACCGTGCATCTGCCAGGAGGAGGGCACTTTGATGACATCTCCCTCCTGAAAAACGGTCTCATTGTTTAAGGCGTTTACGGCATCCGTACCATTTTCGTAATAGGAAAAGCTCCAGTCGCCGGAAAGCAGCTTATATTTCTTGCTGTAGCTCCTTGTATCGTTGAGGGCGTCGCAGGCACAGTCATAGGGCAGATAGTGTGCTCTGGGAGCCTCCTGATTCACTCCCATACACTGGTGATTTTCCAGAAGAGAGATATCGATCTTGTCGTACTTCATAAGGTAAAATCCTTTCACTTTTATATATTTATAATAATGGGGTCATTATAGCATGGCAGGGAGGGAAATTCAATTTTTTCTTTCTGTCCGTTCTGTCCGGCAGCAGCACAAGAGGCCCGGGATTTTTCCGGAAACTTGTGCCGGTGCCCTTGCCCGGCGGGCAATTTTCACAACAGCCGCCGGTGATACATATTATATACGGCAT
>CBCSVZ010000184.1:0-3200 GCA_965143695.1 uncultured Oscillospiraceae bacterium | reverse complement strand
ATAACCGACTTTATAGGAACTGCTGTCTGAGAACACTTCCCAATAAGGCTCCCATACTGTTTGATACCGTCCCAGGGAAACGGTATCGCTCTGTGACGCAAAAGCTTCAAAACACTCAATATCCTGCTGCTCCTGCCAGGAACTTATAAAAGAACCCCTTACCAACCTTCTGACGCCGTTCTCTCTGTCCTTGACATACAGGCCGATGACATTGGGGCCGCTGCCGTCATCGGGAACCACTGTAGGTTCCGGCGTTGCAGTCGGTGCTGCAGGCGACGGAGACTCCGTCTGGGGTGCCGATGTAACATCAGCCTGCCAATCGGAGCGGCAGGCTGACAGAGATACCAATACAAGTAAAATACAAATCACAGCGAAAATACGCTTCATCTCAAAAATCCTATCTTTCTGTAAACCTCATCAATTGTGGGCTCCGAAAGTTCCCGGGCCCTTTGGGCATTCTTCTTAAAGATGCTGTCAAGATAGCCCTTATCGTCCATTAGCTCTTCATACCGTTTCTTAATGGGAGCCAGTGTTTCCGCTACGGCCGTTCCTACAGCGATCTTAAAATCTCCGTACCGGCTGTTTGCAAATTCCTGCTGTACTTCTTCCACCGTTTTGGACTTAATTGAAGCATAAATTTTCATCAAATTACTGATTCCCGGTTTATTCACTTCATCGTACAGAATCTCACTGCCGGAATCCGTAACCGCCTTCTTAAACTTTTTAATGATCGAAGCCTCATCTTCGGTAATCAAAATAAAATTATTGGCATTATCATCCGACTTGGACATCTTTTTATCCGGCTCCTGCAGGCTCATGATCTTGGCGCCCGTCTTGGGAATAAAAGGCTCCGGCACTACAAAAGTGTCCCCGTATATCTTATTGAATCGCTCCGCTACATTTCGGGAAAGCTCCAGATGCTGTTTCTGATCCTGGCCAATAGGAACCAAATCGGCCTTATACAGTAAAATATCCGCAGCCATCAGCACCGGGTAGGTATAGAGGCCGCCGTTGATATTATCCGCATGCTTTTTGGACTTGTCCTTGAACTGGGTCATTCTGTTCAGCTCTCCCATATAGGTAAAGCAGTTCAGTACCCATCCCAGCTCCGCATGACCCGACACCTGAGACTGTAAGAACAGGATGTTTTTATCCGGGTCCAGACCGCAGGCCAGATACAGTGCCAATACGGAATAAGAACGCTCATGAAGCGCGGCGGGATCCTGCCGTACTGTAATAGAGTGCATATCCACAACACAGTAAATACACTCATAGTCATCCTGCAGCAGCGAGAAATTTCTCAATGCCCCTAAATAGTTTCCCAAAGTGAGGTTGCCTGAAGGCTGTACCCCACTGAAAATTCTTTTTTTATCACTCATTTACGACAATCTCCGTCTTTTCGATTTTCGGGAATATTATATACCTAACCCGGCACACTGGCAAGAGTGCTGACGATTTCCCGCTTGTATTCCAAAAATTGCTCCGTCAGGTCAAAATCTTTCCTCCGGGGCTTAGGCTCATCTATTTTGATTTCTTTTACGATTCTTCCCGGAGCTCCACCCAGAATATAGATGCGGTCTGAAAGTAAAATAGCCTCGTCAATGTCGTGAGTGATAAAGAGAACAGATAAGTCAATCTTATTCATGATGTCCAGAAACCATCGGTGAATTTTACCCTTTGTAATGGTATCCAGAGCGCTGAAGGGTTCATCCAGAAGCGATACCCCGTCAGAGGCCACATAGGTTCGTAACAGAGCTGCTCTCTGCCGCATACCGCCTGACAGCTCATGGGGATACAGCCGCTGAGTATCCTCCAGACCGAACTCCGGGAACAGGGCATCCACCTGCGCCAGAGCCTGCTTCTTAGGCATCCCCTTCAGGATAAGGGGCATCGCCACATTCTCCCCTACCTTTTTATAGGGAAGCAGCAAATCCTTCTGGAGCATATAGCTGATTTTACCCGGTGTTCCCGTAATATCCTGCCCCATAAGCTCTACATGGCCGCTGTCCGGCAGGAGCAAACCGGACACAATGTGAAAGAGCGTCGTCTTTCCCACGCCGCTTACACCCAAAATACACACCAATTCCCCTTTGGACAGGCAGATGCTTACATTGTCAAGCACCTGCTTCTGTCCGAAGGATTTATACAGATTTTTGGCTTCCAGTTCCGGTTTCATCGATTACCCCAGATAGTCCATAGAAAAGCCTGCATTTTCAGGAATAGGACTCTCCACCAGATTGTTGTCGTTCAGCCACCGGTAAAATGCGTTCCATCTCTCCCCGTCAATGACACCCCAGGAGGCGGCATCTGCCTGATACTGCTGAGAGAGCCAGGTCTGGCTGGCAACGATAAAGTCTTCGCTGCCGATTTCGGGAACCTGCTTGATCAGAATCTTGGCAGCATCCACCGGATTTTCAATGGCATATTCATAGCCCTTCTTTACAGCAGCCAGGAAGGCCTTTGCCGTATCGGGGCTGTCCTTCAGAAAATCATCGTTTGCAATGATGACCGGCGTATAATAGTCAAATACAGAGTCCAGCGTAATAAAGTCAAAATAGTCTATATCCACACCCTGCTTTTCCGCATAGATGCCGCCCCATCCGTAGAACACCCAGATGGCATCCGTCTGCTTCTCCTTCAGTGCGCCGGGCTCGTCCGTTATGGTATTGGGGATCAGCTTTACATTTTCAAAATTGCCGCCGTCTTTGTTTACCAGATATTCCAGCATAGCCAGCTCAATGGGGCTGTCCCAGGTAGAATACTGTTTATTCTCAAGGCCTTTAGGGCTTTCAATGCCGTTTCCCTTCAAAGACATAATACCGGAGGTGTTATGCTGTATAATAGAAGCTACTGCAGTAATTCCCAGAGCGCTGTCCCCAATGAGAGCGGCAGCCATAGTGTCCTGTGCCTCAATACCGAACTGCGCCTGCCCGCCGGCTACCATAAGCGCCGATGTGCTCTCTGCCGGCTGTACAATGGTAACATCCAGCCCCGCATCCTCAAAATAGCCCTTCTCCAAAGCAACATAGAGACCTGTGTGGTTGGTATTTGGGGTCCAATCCAGACAGAAGGTAATTTTTGTCTTCTCTTTGTCGGATTCCCCCGTTGGATTTACGGTCCCCTTCTGCTGGTTTCCGCTGCAGGCAACAAGGGAAAACGCCATAACAACTGTCATAACTGTGCACAAAATTTTCTTAATC
>CBCSVZ010000183.1:0-3223 GCA_965143695.1 uncultured Oscillospiraceae bacterium | reverse complement strand
TACATGGATATTGTAAGCCTGATCTACGGCAAGCCCGTAACCGTTGACCTGATCAAAGTAAATGACAGGTACTGTGTCAATATTATGAACATTGGTCTGGACCGCAGAGTGGTCTCTGCCGCGAGCCGTATTAAGAAATCGAAGATCATCGTCGGTCAGGCGGCCTACTATAGCGGCGTGATTCTTTCCCTGATCTTTCTGAAAAAAGAACTGCTGCATTTTACCTTTGAAGACGGAAGCCAGAGCACCAACAGGCTGCTGCTCACCCTCTTTGCCAACGGCTGTTACTACGGCAGCGGTTTCAAGGCATGTGCAGAAGCAAGTCTCTTCGACGGCCTGATGGATATCATGATCGTCCCCCCTGTAGGAAGGTTAAAATTCATTTCCCTGTTAGGTCAATACCGCAAGGGAAACATCATGTCTACTGAATTCGGCAAAAACAAGATCATATATAAAAAATGCAGAGAAGTTACACTTTCCAGAGCCACTCCCATCCGGTACTGTCTCGACGGAGAACTCCTCTCTGCAAAAGAAATCCACCTTTCCATGGAACCCGCTGCGGCGAATTTCGTAGTACCCGCAGATGTCAGTCTGGACTAGCTTCCGGAGCGGGTGTGGCAGTTGCCTTTTTGGAAGAAGCCGCCCACCAGGGGTTATAGCTGTTCCAGGGATAATATTTCCGCCCGATCTTCTCCGGCGGGTCGTATTTCCCGCCCTTAAGCGCCAGCGTAGCAGAAGCCACCAACACACTGTATACAGGCTCATAGTGCAGGGAGGCGTCTGTTACTTTCATATTGCTGATCTCCTCGATCACTTCCATACCGCTGATGACCTTGCCGAATATGGCGTACTCGCCCTGGGCATCCGGGAATTCTCCCAGCGTAATAAAGAAGCTGTCCGAGGCCGAGTCGTAATCGGACTTCTCATACCGGCTCATGGCAACAGAGCCCTTCTCAAACTGCAGATCATTTTCATCATATCCGTTCGCCGGGAACTCCCCTTTGATAGAATAATCCGGAGCTGCGCCTGTTTCAGCAAGGGTCTGAAGGCCGATTCCGTCCGCAATCTCAATAAAGCTCCCTGCCACGGCCATATTCACTCTGAGGCCGTCAAGATACTTTTGCTGTACCAGATAGATAATATTTCTGACTGTATTAGGTGCCTTATCCGGATACAGCTCGATCACAACCGTACCCTCATATCCGGACACGCCGCCGCCGAAATTGAGCGTCAGTACCGGATTTTCGTATTTTACCTTACAGCCTGAAAATGTCCCCGCCGACAGCAGCAGAAGCACCGACAGCAGCAGACACAGTACCCTCTTACCGTACTTCACTTTCTGGTTCTCCTCTTTAAAGCCTCTTCCCCTGCAACGGAATAGCCGAAAAATCCTTCGTACTTGCCCAAATCAAAATACTCGCCGTGGGAATAGGCAACCAGATCCGCCTTCACCAGATCCACTGCCCCCTTATCATCCATGAGCGCACCGTCTACATAGACCGCCTCCACGGTAGCCAGAAACATATCATGGCTGCCCAACTCCAGAACCTGGGTAACCTTACATTCCAGATTTACAGGACACTCCTCTATCATCGGAACACCGGTTTTCTTTCCCTCTGTTTTGGTCAGCCCAAGCTCCTGAAACTTATTCACATCCCTGCCGGATTTGACCCCGCACAAGTCGCAGGCTCTGACGGTATCCTTCCCCACCAGATTGATTACAAAAGAACCTCTCTCAGAAATCAATTCATGAGAGTATCTGGACTTTCTGACGGAAACATACACCATCGGCGGCTCTGAGCACACCGTACCGGTCCATGCGGCTGTAAAAATATTGGAATGCTCCATGTCGCCGGAGGATACCATGACCACCGGAACGGGATTCAGCATTGTGGAGGGTTTCAATTCTTTCTTATTCATCGTTAAAATTCCTTCTTTTCTTACAGGTTTCTTTAATATTATACACGCCTGACAGGTAAAATGCCAATTTAAGCGTCCTCCTCCGGAACTCTCGGCAGACTGCTGTCGGCCAGCATCATATTGATCTCTATTTCCACCCAGTCACCTGGCTTCAGCTCTGAATTGCCTCTGTCGATGACCGTATACTGGGTTCCGATACGCCCCAGCACTTTCAGCTTTCTTCCCTGCCAGGTTACCGTCCGGCGGGTCACGCCTTCTCTGAGCGCATGATACATATTACGAAGCACATCGGTTTTGCAAAGGGCAGGTATATGCCTCTCAACGCCCCAGCCGTCCGTATAGCCGGCGGTCACCACCGCGGCGTTGGTTTTCTCTTTGATCTTACACACCATGGAATACCCGGAGGTATCCCCGGCCTCCAGTTCTGTTACATCCGCGATCTGCGCCTTCAAGATACCGATGCGTTTCAGTGTACAGGGGACCTTTCCCGGAAGTCTGCCCGTCAGAGCCGATCCGATGCGTACTGCATCCAGCCTTGCCTCCGGATATTTCAGGGCGCCGCAGGAATTGGCAATCTGCCGCATCCCCACCTCAATGCCCTGTTCCTTTAGCTGCTCTGTCAGCCGGTTAAAATGCTCCAGCTGCTGCATGGTAACGGCGCTGTCTTCTGCAAAGGACTGGGGAAAATGGGCAAAGATTCCCTCAAAGCGCAGTCCTTCCTGTTGGTAGATCAGGGCGATCTCCGAAACTCTGGTATATTTAAGGCCGAATCTTCCCATGCCCACATTCACTTTCACATGGACTCTGGCTCCCTCACACACAGAAGCCAAAAAGCGGGCACATTCGGCGTCGGTAACGGTCATGATAACATTTGCCTCATACAGCGCCCGGACAGTTTCTGCATCCCATGTAGGCGCCAGCAGCAGTATTTCCGCATCTTCATATCCCAGCTTCCGTATGGCAAGGGCCTCTTCGGGCTCCGATACTGCAAAAAAACGCACGCCGCTCTCATACCAGGTTCTGACCGCCAGGTCGATTCCCAGGCCGTAGCCATTGCATTTTACCACTGCGATAATCGGCACATCCATACACTCTGTAAGCCTGTCCGCATTGTATTTTAAATCTTTCTGGGAAATTGCAATATACTTGTTCATCTTTCCTTCTTCATCCTTTCTACATCAGCGGCGCAAAAATTTTAAACACCTGACCGATCAGCCTGTGCACAGGATTCAGCCTTTTATAATCCGCCATTGTCATCCGGTGACATTTCACCAGCGTATCCTGAAAATCCTTCTCTATTCTT
>CBCSVZ010000182.1:0-3248 GCA_965143695.1 uncultured Oscillospiraceae bacterium | reverse complement strand
GATCTGGAAGGCCAGACCGGTCGCCTTTGTATAGCTCAGAATGTGTTCTGCCTCGGGAGAACCTTCCGCACCTGCAGCGCTGATTGCGATCAGGGCCGGTGCAGTAAGCAGTGCGCCTGTCTTCAGGCTATAGGTATATCTGACGGTTTCCTCGTCTACAGACTTTCCTTCCGACTCCAGATCTACAACCTGTCCGCCGATCATCCCCTCGGATCCGGCACAGGCGGCCACATGCATCATCATTTTCACGGCAGCAGCCTTTCCTTCCGCAGGCGTGCGGTCGCAGGCCTCGGACATCACTTCAAAAGCTTTGTTTAAAAGGGCATCCCCTGCCAAAATGGCCAACGCCTCATTAAACTGCTTGTGGCAGGTAGGCCGGCCTCTTCTTAAATCGTCATTGTCCATGGCCGGCAGATCATCATGGATCAGGGAGTAGGTATGAATCATCTCCAGAGCACAGGCAAAGGGCAGCACGGTCTCTTCCGGAACACGGAGAAGCTCCGCATAGGACAGTGTGAGCACCGGCCGGATCCGCTTCCCCCCTGCCAGGAGGCTGTATCGCATGGCTTCATAAATATTTTTCTGCAAATTCTCTTTCACCGGAACAAGTCGGTCCAGTTCCGCATTGATAAACGCTGCCTTTTCCTGCAGCTGCTCTTTAAAACTCATAATTCTTCCTCCGAAATTTCTTCACCGGTACCGGGAGTCACCGCCGTGATCATTTTTTCATAGCTGTCCAGTACGCCGTCACAGTACTTGATCAGTTCTGTCCCCTTCTTAAAATATTCAATGGACTCGTCCAAGGGCATACTTCCGGATTCCATTTTACCGATAATATTTTCAAGCTCTGCCAAAGCCTCTTCAAATGTCATGCGAATCACCGTTCCTCATTTTATATTTTTCTTCCTTCAAAGCTTCCGCCGGCCCCTGTCACCTCAAAGATCTCACCGCTCTTCAGGCAACTGCCGTCTGTGACGATACGACCCTCTTGATCCCGCACAAGACTGTAGCCCCGCTCTAATACCTTATACGGGCTCAGGGCATTGAAACCTGTCTCCAGGACCTGAAGCCTGTGCCTTGCCGATTTCATGCGTTCCTTCATGGCACCGGCCAGCTTCTCGCTGAGCTCATCCCAGTACTGGCGCTTGTTCCGAACAATTTCTCCCGGTCTCTTAAAGAAAACATTTTCCTTCACCCGCAAAAGCTCTTTCCGCTTGATATCCAGACTCCTCCGGGGCACCCCGGCCAGCCTTCCCTTCAGCAGCTCCAGGCTGTACCTTACATCCGCCAGGACAGGCACCGCCAGCTCTGCTGCCGCCGAGGGCGTAGGCGCTCTCAGGTCCGCCGCAAAATCCGCGACGGTGTAGTCGGTCTCATGGCCTACTGCGGATATCACCGGGAGCCCGGAAGCAAAAACGGCCCTTGCCACAGCTTCCTCGTTAAAGGCCCACAAATCCTCAATAGAGCCCCCTCCTCTTGCCAGAATGATAACATCACACAGCCTGTGTTCGTTAATAAAAGCCAGATTCCTCACAATAGACGGTACCGCTTCCTCCCCCTGCACCGCCGCAGGAAACAGCCGCAGCCGCATGGTGGGAAATCGCCTGTAGATAACATTTCTGATATCGGAAAATACAGCCCCGGTAGGCGAAGTAATGACGCCGACCACGGAGGGCAGAAAGGGGATTTCTTTCTTATAGGCCCGGTCAAAGAGTCCCTCCGCCTCCAGTTTTTTCTTGGTCCGTTCAAATATCTCATAGAGATTGCCGATGCCGCCCTGCTTCATACTTTCCGCATAGAGCTGGTATACTCCGTCCCGCTCGTAAACAGAGATGCTGCCCCGCACCTCCACCTTCATGCCGTTCTCAGGCATAAATTTCAATCGCTGTGCGCTGGACCGGAACATAACGCATTTCAGCACACCGCCGCTGTCCTTCAGGGTAAAATAGCAATGACCCGAAGAGTGCTGCTTAAAATTCGACAGCTCCCCCTCTACGGAAATATCTGTCAGGTTGCTGTCTGTACCCAGAACAGCCTTGATATAGCTGTTTACGGCGGTTACGGTTAATGTTTTCATTGTCTCTCTCGGTAAATGCTGCCCAATATTCCGTTTACAAATGTGCCTGCGTCCTCATGGCTGTAGGTCTTGGCCAGCTCTACAGCCTCATTAATAGCCACATTTGCAGGAATATCCTCCCGGTACAGGAGCTCATAGATCGCCACCCGTAAAATGGCCATATCCAGCTTGGCCATGCGTTCGGGAGTCCAGTTGGCCGCATGTGCTTCAATCAGCCTGTCTATTTCCTCTCTGTGTTCTGTGCTTCCCGATGCTACTTCATAAAGATAGCTTCTGTCTATCTTGCCTGCGGAACAACCGTCATAATTGCTTAAAAACAGATCGATTCTGTCCGCAAGCGTTATGTCATCGTCTCCGGTAAAATTATCCGAATATAAAAATTTAACCGTTGCGTCTCTTGTTTCCCGTCTTCCCATGGATGCAGAAGACCTCCTTCTCGTTTTATATACTCTATTGCCTATCGGTAAGAACCGGGAGGCAGGATTTTATCCAATAGATTGCGCAGAAAATTCTTATCCTTCTGCAATTTGCGGCCAATAAAATAACCCACCAGCACACAGATCGCAATAATCACTGTCTTGAGCAAGCCCAGAAAGACCAGGGCAAGACCCAACAGCAGGCCTATGGCCGCACCGTTGATTCCCCAGTAATTATTTCGGTAGAATCTGTACAGTTTCCTAAGCATAATTCATCACTCCTGTGCAGCGGATACGCTGTCTACATTTACATCGATCTCGCTGACCGTCAGCTCCATTGTAGCCTCAACAGATTCCTTTACCCGAACCTGTATGCTCTTACACAGATCCGGTACGTGTACATCCGGCAAGACAGTCAGTCTGATAACGATACTGACCTTATCTCCCCGGAATTTCACCTTTGCTTTCGCATCCTTCACACCGTTAAATCTCTTGGAAAGCCCCAGTGCAATATTCTCCACGGAATACGAAGAGATCCGCACAAGGCCCGACTCGGTTTCGGTGCAGATATATCTTGCACTGCGGCGGCCTTTCACGCCGGAAACCAGCACTGCGATATTCAGCGCAAAGAACAGAAGACCGACGATAAACAGAAACACATCGTATTTATCGGACTGGTAGAAGGTAGCGCTCACAAAATCAAGCCCCATTGAAATCAGCACCTTATCTCCAAAGGGAGATATCATTACAAGGCC
>CBCSVZ010000181.1:0-3261 GCA_965143695.1 uncultured Oscillospiraceae bacterium | reverse complement strand
GGGAGACGACGCCAGATCCATCCCCCGAAAAATACGGGAGCAGTGGTGGGCGCTGCAGCTGGAGGACGACCACAGCAAGACAGAAATTCTGGAGCTATACTGCAATGTAATATTTATGGCCAATGATGTCTACGGCGTCAAGACCGCCGCCAGCGCATATTTTAACAAGGACCTTTCCCAGCTGAATCTGGCAGAGTGTGCTTTCCTTGCGGGCATCACCAACAGTCCCAGTAAGTACAACCCTCTTACCACCAGCGGACGTGCCAATGCATATAAGCGGCAGGTCATCATTCTGGATAAAATGCGCGAGCTCGGCTATATTGATGAAGCGGAATATATGACCGCCATACAGACAGAACTCACCTTTAACGAAGACTATAAAAAGCAAAGTGCCAACACAAATCAAACCAGTACCGTCAACTCCTATTTCATGGAAGCCGTTGTAAGAGATCTCAGAAGCGATCTTATGACAACCAAGGGGTATACGGAAGCTCAGGCCAACAACATCATCTATAACAGCGGAATTTCCATCAAGACCACAATGAATCCCGAGATACAGAAAATCGTGGATGAGGAATTCTGTAATATTGAGAATTTCAGTGTAAACAAAAACAAGGGGGCCGGCGATAACCCGGCACAGGCCTCTATTACCGTTACAGACCCCTATACGGGGCATGTACTTGCCATGTACGGCGGTTACGGGGAGAAAACGGCCAATTGGGGTTTCAACAGGGCCCGGGAGGCACAGAGGCAGCCCGGATCCTCCATCAAACCGATCCTGGTATACGGTCCTCTGATGGATATGGGGCTGATATCCCCGGACACAGTCGTGGAGGATCAGGTCGTATATCTGAATCCCCAGACGCCGGATGTTCCCTGGCCTAAGAACTCGGGAGGCTATACCTACGGCGCAACCTCTGTAAGACAGGCTGTATACCGTTCGCAGAACATTGTAACAGCAATTCTCTACGATCAGTTCTCCGACAGACGGAGCGACTGTCTGAACTATCTGAAGCAATCCGGCATCGACAGAACCACCGAGACGCAGATCGCCGCATGTCTGGGCGGTTTCAATAAGGGTATGAGTACCATGGAAATGGCAGGCGCATACAGTCCTTTTGTTACAGACGGAACCTATAATCCGGCCATAACCTATACAAAGGTCTATGACAGGAACGGGGATCTGCTCTTTGAAAATCCCCATACCAGTGTAAAAGTATATCAGAATATCTCCACGGTCGAGAATATGACCTCTATTTTACAGGGGGTCGTCACAGAGGGTACTGCCGCCGGCTTTATCAATGTAAAGAACAGCGCAGGACAGCGCATCACAGCCTGCGGAAAGACCGGTACCACTACCAACAACTACGACGTATGGTTTGTGGGCTACACCCCCTATTATGCCGCCGCAGTATGGTATGGGTACGACAACAACACCTATATTAATCCGGGAGAAAACAAATCCGCTTTAAATCTGTGGAATGTGGTAATGAATCGGATTCATGCCAACCTGACTCCTACCGTATTTTCCCATACTACCAACAGTATTGCTCCGGCTACGATAGCGCCGCAAAGCTCTGCAGAGCCTGAAAAGGTAAAGGTATCCCTCTGTTCTGATTCGGGTATGGTGGCGACAGCGCACTGTCCCAACACAGAAACCCAGTATTTCATCGAGGGAACACAGCCCACTGCAGTCTGCACGCTCCACGCAGCTTCGGATGCGCCGGCATCGGCCACCCCCACTGCTGCACCGGCAACACCCACACCGGTGCCGCCGAAGTCTGCAACACCGCCTCCGGCGGCGACCCCGACACCCACACCGGTGCCATCACCTACAGCAGAAATACCGCCGGTTCCCGTAACGCCGGATCCGACTCCCGAAATCACTCCGGAATCTCCGCCGCCGGCGACTCCGCTCAATTAGAACAGACAATAAAAAATACGTCGCACAGCGGACGTCTCCGTCCTTTTTGTGCGGCGTTAATTTTGATTATCTGGCCACAAACAGGGTTCCTACATCTTTCCCGTCAATAATATCAAAGACGATCCTGGGATCCTGCCCGTTCACAATCACAGCATTGATGCCCTTCTCCGCTGCCAGACGGCAGGCATGTACTTTTGTCAGCATTCCGCCCGTGCCCAGCTTGCTTCCGGCGCCCCCGGCGGCCTTCTCGATTTCTTCCGACAGATCATATATATTGTGATACAGTTTTGCATCGGGGCTGCTGGGATTCTTGTCATAATAGCCGTTGATATCCGTCAGAATGATCAGCAGATCCGCGTTTGTAATTGTGGAAACCACATAAGACAGGTTGTCATTGTCGCCGAATTTGATCTCATCTACGGCCACACTGTCATTTTCATTGACCACGGGGATAATCTTCAGCCGCAACAGTTCCTCCACCGTATTGACCGTATTTTGGCGCATATCCTCCCGGTCAATGATGTCTCTGGTAAGCAGCAGCTGTCCTACGGTATAGCCGTAATCGGAAAAAATCTGCGCGTATATCTGCATCAGATTACACTGTCCCACCGCTGCCACAGCCTGACGGCCGGATACGGAGGAAGGCTTCTGGGCCAGTTTCAGGGTATTGACACCGATCCCGATGGCACCGGAAGACACCAGAATGACTTCCTTTCCCTGGTTCATCAGATCCGATATGACCCGTACCAGAACGCCGATCCTTCTCAAATTGGTACGGCCGTTTTCATAAGTCAGAGAAGAGGTTCCGATCTTGATTACAATCCGCTTTGCCGCAGACAGCTTCTCTCTGTCCGCCTGTAAAATATCCGTCATTTAAAGATTCTCCTTATACCATTGAATTGCCAGCTTGATCCCGTCCTGAAAGCTGTAGTCCGGATCATAGCCCAAAAGCGCTCTTGCCTTGCTGATATCCGCGTTGGAATGTTTGATATCCCCCGGTCTGTCCGGTCCGAAGGCGGGCTGCGTATCCACACCCAGAGCCTCAGTAAGCCCGTAATAAATATCGATCAGGTATTCACGGCCGCCGTAAGCAATGTTGAAGGCCTGTCCCGCCGCCTCAGAGGACGCTTTGCACGCCTTGAGATTTGCCTCAATCACATTTTCGATATAGGTAAAATCTCTGGACTGCTTCCCATCCCCGTTTATGGTGGGCACCTCTCCGTTCAGAAGCTGCTTGATAAATTTGGGAATCACTGCCGCATAGGCTCCGTCCGGATCCTGGCGTCTGCCAAACACATTAAAATACCGGAGGCCGTAGGTATCCAGACCGTAAAGCT
>CBCSVZ010000180.1:0-3263 GCA_965143695.1 uncultured Oscillospiraceae bacterium | reverse complement strand
GTCCCGCTGATTGTGGATAATACCTTTGCCACGCCCATTCATTGCCGTCCCTTTGAATTCGGGGCCGATATCGTGACACATTCCACCACAAAGTACATGGACGGCCATGCCTGTGCTCTGGGCGGCGTTGTGGTAGACAGCGGAAACTTCAACTGGGACAACGGACTCTTTCCGGGACTGACGACGCCGGACGAGACCTATCACGGTGTTACCTATACAGAGGCTTTCGGTAAAATGGCATATATTACAAAAATGCGCGTCCATGTCATGAGAGATATGGGAGCAATGCAAAGTCCGCAAAATGCATTTTACACCAATTTGGGACTGGAGACTCTGGCCCTCCGTGTGGAGCGGCACTGCAGCAATGCGCTGACAATTGCAAAGTTCCTGAAAGCAGAGTCACAAAAACCGGACGGTAAGATTTCCTGGGTAAACTATCCTGATATTGACGAGGGCAGAAACGGCGAGCTGTGCCGCAAGTATATGCCAAAGGGCAGCTGCGGCGTGATTTCTTTCGGCGTGAGAGGCGGGAAGGAAGGTGCCGTCAGATTTATGGAGAGTCTTAAAATCGCGGCTTTAGTTGTGCATGTTGCAGATGTCAGAACCTGCGTCCTGCATCCTGCTACAACGACCCACAGGCAGCTCAGTGACGCGGAGCTTGAGAAGGCGGGGGTATCTGCGGATCTGATAAGAATGTCCGTGGGAATTGAAGATATTGATGACTTATTAGAAGATATCAAACAGGCGCTGGATAAGATCTAACCGCATAGTATGTTTACTGTCAGCAATGTTTGAAAATGGAGCGTTATGATGACCTATCACCGTGTTTTGGAATTGTTTAAAGAACTTTCAGAGGTGCCCAGAGGATCGGGAAACTGCAGGGGAATCTCTGATTTTATCAAAAATTTTGCAGAGGAAAAGGGCTGTACGGCTGTGCAGGACGAAGCGCTGAATGTGTTTGCGGCGAAAGAGGCTGCACCGGGGTATGAGAAAAATACCACGCTGGTTTTCCAGGCCCATATGGACATGGTTTGCGTGGCAGACAGGGGCGTCGACCATGATTTTACCGGGGATGCTATTGAGATCAAAGAAAAGGACGGCTGGCTCTATGCGCCCGGTACCACTTTGGGCGCCGATGACGGCCTGGGTGTTGCTATCATGCTGGGGCTCATGGAGGACAGCAGCCCTTCAGGAAGACTGGAGTTTATTTTTACCGCCGACGAAGAGACCGATATGTCCGGAGCCAAAGCTTTTGACTGCGGCAAAGTGACAGGCCGCAAGCTCATCAACCTGGACAATGAGGAGGAGGGCTCTTTGATCGTAAGCTCTGCGGGCATTTCCGATTTGAGAATGCAGTTTCCCTATGAGGCGTTGAAGACAGGGGAGGCCCATATACCGGAGCGACTGTATCAGATCCGTGTGGACGGTTTTCTGGGGGGCCACTCGGGTATGGATATCCATTTGCCGAGATTAAACAGTGTACGGGTGATCATGGCGATCATTGAAAAGCTGAGCGCCTGTGCTGGTTTTCAGCTATATGCTGTTGCCGCAGGCTCTCATATGAATGCAATACCGAAATCTGCCTCTTGCCTGTTTACGGTTAAAAATGCGGAGGAGATAGAAAAGTGGCTTCCCGCTTTCACGGAAGACCTGAAGCAAACGGAACCCGGGGCAGAGGTACATTTTACCCGGGAGAAAGCGGACGGTCCCTTCAATCCTTACACAACGGAGGGTGTGCATAAGCTCATTGATCTTACGGATTCTCTGCGGCACGGCGTTCTGGCTATGGATAAGCACGAGGAGGGGCTTGTGGAGACCTCCGTCAATCTGGCGCGGATCTATGAAACGCAGCAGTGTCTGGAAATCTGGTGCTGTTTCCGAAGCAGTATCGACAGTGAGATGGAAAAGGGCCGTCAGCAGCTGGAGAAGCTTGCAACCGGATACGGCGGGAGGCTTGTGACGGCGTTCTTCGAAACCGGGTGGGAGAGAAATCCCCGGAGCACTTTGGTCCCCTATGTGGTAAAATGCTATCGGGAGACGCTGCATGAGGATCCCCGGGTAGAAGGAATCCATGCGGGCCTTGAGTGCGGCTGCTGGTCCAGAAAAATTCCCGATGCGGATATTATTTCCATGGGCCCTACGCTGGTACACCCTCATACGACGGGAGAGCGGGCAGAGCTGGCTTCTTTGGAAAAGTATGTGATATTGACAGATCGAATTGTACAGAATACAGCCGAACTGAAATAAGATTATTTTACAATCCTCCGACGATGTGATATTATAGTAAACGTTATTTCACATCATTGGAGGCTATCTTTATGAGCACAAAAGTTGGTAATTATAATCCTGCCGACATCGAAAAAAAGTGGCAGAAAATATGGAAGGACAGCAAGGCATTTCAGGCTTCTACAGACTACACGAAGCCGAAATTCTACGGACTGATCGAGTTTCCGTATCCTTCCGGAAACGGACTGCATGTAGGTCATCCCAGATCCAATACCGCTATGGATATCATCGCCAGAAAGCGGAGGATGGAAGGCTATAATGTTCTGTTTCCCATGGGATGGGATGCCTTCGGCCTGCCTACCGAGAACTTTGCCATTAAGAATAAAATACACCCGGCAATTGTTACAAAGCGCAATATTGAGCATTTCAGAGAGCAGCTGGACAAGCTGGGTTTTTCCTTTGACTGGAACAGAGAGGTCAATACTACAGACCCGGATTACTATAAATGGACCCAGTGGATCTTCCTGAAGCTTTTCGAGAAGGGGCTGGCATATAAGGCGGAAATGCCGATCAACTGGTGCACCCAGTGTAAGGTGGGTCTGGCCAACGAAGAGGTGGTCAACGGGGTTTGTGAGCGCTGCGGCGGAGAAGTGGTCCGCAAGGTAAAGAGCCAATGGATGCTGAAAATAACAGATTATGCGCAGAAACTCATTGACGGCCTGGATCAGGTACAGTTTATTGATAAGGTGAAGACCCAGCAGAGAAACTGGATCGGCAGAAGCGAAGGGGCAGAGGTGGAATTCCGGCTTACCTGCGCGGACAAAAAGCTGACGGTATATACCACCAGACCGGATACTCTTTTCGGCGCCACATACATGGTTATCTCCCCGGAGCATCCCGTGATTCAGGAAATAAAGGATTCCATTGAAAATTACAGTGAAGTAACGGCCTATCGGGAAGAGGCGGCTAAAAAGTCCGATTTTGAGCGGACTGAGCTTGCCAAGGATAAGACCGGTGTGCCTCTGAAAGGGGTATAT
>CBCSVZ010000179.1:0-3273 GCA_965143695.1 uncultured Oscillospiraceae bacterium | reverse complement strand
GATTTGGCATATACCTTTATTTTACCCATGATTTCACGGACAAGCTCCTCGTCCAGGCCGTTAAAAGGCTCATCCAGCAGCAAAGCACCTCCGTAAGCAAAGGCTCTGGCAAGGGCCACCCGCCTCTGCATTCCCCCGGACAGCTCAGCAGGATAAAGATCCAACTCTGTCCCCATATGAAATTCTTCCAGAAGGGCCGCAGCCCGCTCTCTGCTCACCCCCGCGGCCGCCGTAATATTCTCCGCAGCCAGGGAAACAGCCTTGCCTCCTGAAATACCACGGCAACTCTGTCCCCCTGAAAATCCACGGTACCACTGTCGGGCTTCTCCAGACCGGCAATGATCCGCAGGAGCGTAGTCTTTCCGGCACCGGAGGGAGCCATCAAAACCGTGATTCCCCGATCCGGGAATTCCAGGGTAAAATGTTCAATTACTTTCCGTCCGTTATAGCTTTTGGAAATATCATTCAGCCTGATGCCCATAGCCGGCCACCGCCTTTCTGATCATGTACGCAAGCAGTTTTTCAATCAGGAAGCTCAACAGGATTACCACAAGCGTCCACGCAAACACATCGGGAGTTTCCAGATATATTTTTGCACTGTAAAGCTCTTTGCCGATAGAATTTTTGGGAGTGCACAGCACCTCAGCAGCAATCCCGGCCTTCCACGCCAGCCCCAGCCCTGTGGTACAGGCTGCCGAAAAAAACGGCATGACAGATGGAATGTACAGCTTGGTGAGACATTTTACCCGGGACATTTTATAGACCTTCGCCACTTCCTTCAGCCCCGGATCTATCTGTCGGATTCCCTGATGCACATTGCCCCAGATAATGGGAAATACCATGAGAAAAGAAGTAAAGCTGGGAATGTTGCCGGTCTCGATCCAGACCAGCGCCAGAATGATAAAGGATGCCACCGGCGTGGCTTTGATGACAGCCATCAGTGGGGAGAAGAGCGAATAAACGATTTCAAACCGGGAAGTTACACAGGCTGTCAGGATCCCCAAAAGCACGGCAATGGCAAAGCCCAGCAGGATTCTCAGCACCGATCCACCCGCAGAGATCCAGAATTCTCCGGTTCCTCCGAGCTCCCACAATCTCCGGAGTACCGTAAAAGGAGAAGCTACCAGAACCTCTTTACGGACAGCAAGGGCTGCCGCCTCCCAGACGGCAACCCAGAATACTGCCACAAAAATATTTTTTACAATTTTAGCCCTTGTAGTAGAAATTGTCATCGGGAAGTTCTCCGCCTACGGAAGCCGGATTGGCATCAAAAAGCACCTTCAGGAAGCCGCCTACCGCCGTCTGCATTTCCTCTCCGGCAATAAAGGTGATATTGCACTTGGGGATAGCAGATTTCGCCACAGCCGCAGAAGGTACGATCTCATATTTTGCGATGAGCTCCGCAGCCGCATCAATATTGTTATTGACATAATCCACGGAAGCCGCGTACTGGGCAAGGAACAGATCCAGGTCTTCCTTATGCTCCTGGGCGAACTTCTTGCTGACTACGATGCAGCCCATCGTCAGCTTGCTCTCGCTGCCGGCCACCTTGTCCCACTCCGCGGACAGGTCAATGGCATCTCTTACATTTTCATTTCCCTTTAACACAGATGTAACATTGGGCTCAGGAAGCAACCCGATCGTAACATCACCGGATACCATTTTCGTTGCCAGCTCCGCATGCTCTGACAAAAATTCTATGGTCACATCCTTATCAGGGTCAATGCCGTTTTTAGAAAGCACATAACGCAGTGCATATTCCGGGGTTGTGCCCTGTCCCGTAGCGTAGATGGTCTTGCCCTTTAAATCTGCAATGGAGTTAACGGTATTGCCGTTCTCCAGAATGTGAAGTACACCCAAAGTGTTGACAGCCGCGATCTGTATCTCTCCGCCTGTCTTCTTGTACAGTACAGCAGCCAGGTTGATGGGAACTGCCGCAATATCCACAGCGCCCTTGATGATCTCTGCGGTCACATTGTCCGGTGCGGAAGCCAGGGTGATCTCATAGCCGTCCTCCATGAGCTTTGCCATCCCCATTCCGGTTGGTCCTTTCAGGGCTGACACGTTCGCACTTACAGGCTCCGTGGGTACAGCAGTCGGTGCAGCTGTGGCCTCCGGTACCTGGGTAGGCGCTGCCGGTTTGCTTTCCTCTGTGCAGGCACCTAAGCTCAGCACCAATATGAAAGTCAGTAAAATTGCCGTTAATTTTTTCATGGTATTACACTCCTTCTATGATTGTATATATTTCAACAGACTTGCCGTTTCTGCGGATCAGTCCGTCGCTTTCCAGCTGTTCAAAGGCTCTGTACAGGGAGGCCCGTCCCATATTCAGAAATTCTGCCAGCTTCTGACAGCTCATGGGCAGCAGCACTGTTCCGTCCGGGCGGTTCTGTATCTCCCCCTGGGACACCAGGTATTGCATCAGTGTGCTCCTGGCGCTGTCCGCCGTAAAGGTGGCGATCTTATTGTTCAAAAATCTTATTTTATCGGAAAGGAAGCGCACATAATTTACGGCGATCACGGCATGCTCGGAAATCAGCCTTTGCACAAGCGCTTCTGTGAAAAACATGATTTTACAGCTGCCAACCGCCTGCAGTCTGCTGCAATAGCTCCTGTTGCTGCCAAACAGCGCCGCCGCTCCGAAAACGCCGCCTGTGCTGATTACATTGAGCAGCACCTGTCCGCCGTAAGCGCGCACACTGCCCTCCAGAACCAGCCCCAGCTTCCGCTGAAAATCCGCAGGGCCGAAAATATTCTCTCCGTTTGTGTAGGAAACCGTTTCACAACCTGCGTCCTGCACAGCCCCTTCGATCACCTGTCTGTCTGCGCCGGCAAAAAGAAACATCTCGGCAACTTTGTCTATGTAATGCATTCAGGCCTCTCCTTCTGTCTCATTTGAGACAGTTCTGATTATACAGCAGTTTTTGGTAAAATGCAAGGGAGCGAGTGAGATGTTTTTCTTAATTCCCTGAAAGTCCGTATCGCCCGATGCACAGCATGCGCAACAAAAGTTTCATTTCAGGTAGAATGATGCGCGTCAGCGCAGCAAAGTGTGCAGTTTTAAAAGTTTGGTGCGCGAATAAGGCCGGGGCCGCGCTTTGGGTCACGCTTTAAAACTCCAAATGCTGCCAAAATATACAAATATCGGGAATATTTTTAAGATAATTCCTAAAGCGGAAATGTTTTCCTCTACGTAAGCGCATCAAATCCTCAAAATCATAGGCTTTGCTGCACTCCCGAGCAGCAGATTCTGGATTTTAGTATTTTTGCTAC
>CBCSVZ010000178.1:0-3274 GCA_965143695.1 uncultured Oscillospiraceae bacterium | reverse complement strand
TAGCAGGTATGGATTTTCTGCTAGTCAGTGAATAGGGAGAGAACTGCTCAGATCCCGAAAGTGTAGTATACAAAAAACGATAATATAAAAACCGCGAGGGCATTTGTGTTTTAGAAGTCCATATAGTCTGATTGCACTCTTTTTTTTTGCGTTTTATTTGGCATGAGAGTTCGAAGTCATCCACTCAAAACGCTGGAATATCTTTTTACAGCCAACAGACAAGTCGGAACGGATCTATATCATATAGTTATTGATAGACCGTTCTTTCTGCTGATTGAGAATATCCTGGAGTGTGATTCCGTCCAGATATTCGTTGATTACGCGGTAAAGCCCCTGCCACACAGGAAGTGTAGGACAATCGCCGCTTCGATCACATTCAATCGGATCATGTTCCAGACAGGCGACAGGAGAGAGACTTCCCTCTGTTAAACGCAGAATCTCTCCTACGGTATATTTATCAGGACTTTTGGCAAGCTGGTAACCGCCCTGAAATCCGCGGTTTGTTCTGAGAATATCGGATTTATTAAAAACAGGTACAATTTGTTCCAGATACTTTTTGGAGATTTGCTGACGCTCTGCGATCTCTTTCAGAGCAACAAAACCGTCATTCTGATGTTCTGCCAGATCGAGCAGCATGCGCAGTGCATATCGTCCTTTCGTAGAAATTTTCATACCTCATCACCTCATGAAATTTAATAACCCAATAATAACATGTTTTTTGTAGGTTTTCAAGGGCCCTGCCATTTTGTACAGCGGGGGGGAGTCGTCAACAGAATGGCGATTTAAAGGTCTGTGTTGACCGCTCGGTCAACACAGACGCGTTTTTGAGGAAAGTGTTGACCGAATCAGCTTCTTTTCGGGACTGGGAAGGGTAGAACATTCCCAAGTATGTAATAAAATGGGAGTAATATTCTGAAAGGGGAAATTATTTCTGTCTATCCGGTCAACACAGCGGTCGTTTATAAAGTTCTGTTGACCAACCGGTCAACAAGAGTTCAAAATTTGCCCATTTGTTGACCGGAAGGATCGGAGACCTTTTACCCTTCGGTTGACAACTTAAAGTTAGAAATATATACTATACAAGTAGTTTTTTAGGGCTTCAAGTTGCTTTAGGGATGATAAAATGGATCAGAATAACATCAATTTTAAAGTGTTTGAGATAGATGAAGAGGAACCGGACTTTTCTGCAGCGGAGAAGGAGAACTTGCTGTCCTTTGATGCTGCCATCAGTGAAGAACTCAAAGAGGAAGGATGGCTGCAGGAGGAAGAAAAACAGGAGGAACCCGAGGAAGAAATCGTAGAAGATGTTACAGAAGAACCGGAACCTGCACTGCCTCAGGAGGACAGTTCTGCCCCGGAGTGTGATGCTGTGCCTGCAGTTGAAGCAGAGCAGTCCGCACCGCCTGCTGCTGTGGATCTGTCCGGCATATCGGACAAGCTGGCATTTATTATGGGACTTATCCCGGAACCGAAACCGGAATTTGCTTCTGAGCCCGGTGCAGAGTCCTTGCCCGAACCGGAGCCGCAGGCGGAGGAGTCAGAGATTACACCTGAACAGGATCCAGGATCTGTACCGGAGCCTGTGGCAGAACCCGAACCCGTACCGGAGCCCGAATCGGAGCCCGAGCCCGAAAAAGCACAGTCCGGTCCCATAGATGACGAATTCTATCGCTATTTCGGAGACTTCAAGCTAACGCAAACGGATATTCCCGGGGGGATCTCTTTCCTGTATGCAGATGAGACCTGCCCTGAATATCAGTCTGAATCCCGGGAGGAGTTTGTTCCGGAAGAAAGCAGCGAGAAAAAATACAAGTCCGTATTGAAAAGTATTCTGAGCTGGGTACTTACCGTTCTGATTGCATTTGTTGCCGCCATGCTTATCAATATCTATTTGTTCAGGCCCAGCGAGGTATCGGGGCCTTCCATGATGCCTACCTTACATAGCGGCGATACGGTGATACTGTCACGGGTACCCTATCTGCTTGGCGAACCCCAGCGGGGAGATATTGTTGTAATTGACAGTGATGTTCATAGGGGCAGAAACACACTGACACTGTTTTCAGAGGCTCTGGAGTACAATGTTATTACAAAGCTGTTAGGACACCCTGAGCCGGATTACTTCTGGATAAAGCGCGTGGTCGGGGTTGCCGGGGATACCATTTCCTTTGATGCCAATCGGATCTACAGAAACGGCGAGGAGCTACATGAGTCGTATATTAACGAACAGGATGTGTATACTTACAGAAACGGAACCTCTTATACGGTTGAAGAGGGATATGTATTTGTAATGGGAGACAACAGAAATCACAGTACAGACAGCAGGGTAATCGGCCCTGTGCCCATAGATAATATTATCGGTAAAATGATTGCCGAGTGGTAACAGCAACATATTATATGTACAAGGAAGGTTTGTTTTCGATGATAAGAGATATACAGCAGGAAATACTGAAATTGAAAAAAGAAAAAAACATCTGTATTCTGGCGCACAGCTATCAGGCGGCTGAAATACTGGAGGTGGCGGATTTTACCGGAGATTCCTTTCAATTGAGCCTTATGGCGCAGAAAGCTCAGGCAGATACCGTTATTATGTGCGGTGTACGCTTTATGGCAGAAACTGTGAAGATCCTGTCCCCTCAGAAGACCGTATATCTGGCAAATCCCATTGCAGGCTGTCCTATGGCGGAGCAGATGGATAAAGAGCTGATTGCAAAAGTGAAGGAACAGTATCCGGACTATACGGTAGTCGCCTATATCAACACTACTTCTGACCTGAAGACCGTGTGCGATGTATGCGTTACTTCCTCTTCTGCTGTTAAAATCGTGAAAAAGCTTCCCAATAAAAATATATTATTTATACCGGACTGCAATCTGGGGGATTATGTGTCCAAACAGGTTCCGGAGAAGAATTTTAAGCTGCTCCAGGGTGGCTGTCCCATTCATGCCTGCGTGACAGCAAGAGATGTGCAGCAGGCAAAGGCGCTGCATCCCAATGCTAAAGTCCTGGTACATCCGGAATGTACGCCCGAGGTGGTTGCTCTGGCCGATTATGTAGGCTCTACCTCCGGCATTATGAATTATGCAAAAGAATCCTCAGAAAGAGAATTTATCATCGGTACGGAAATCAGCATTTCAGAGCACCTGCAATATGCCTGCCCTGACAAGAATTTCTACATACTTTCCAAAAAGCTCATCTGTCCGAATATGAAATCCACGACCCTGATTGACCTTTACAACTGTGTAAGGGGACAGGGCGGAGAAGAGATCCGGATGGATG
>CBCSVZ010000177.1:0-3293 GCA_965143695.1 uncultured Oscillospiraceae bacterium | reverse complement strand
GAAAGCTTTGCCGATATAGATGGAAAGCTCGGCGTCCCATTGGTATGCCGCCCGTTCAAAGGCACTGTGCGCATATGCGTATCCACAGGGGACTCCGCCTTCCTCACAGACAATGTAGGGCCAACGGGAGGAAATGTCTGCTATGCGTTTTTGAAATGCACCGACAGTAGGAAGGGCACACTCAAAGGTAATGGGCGTGTCTATGTACTGTGCATAGATATTGAGCAGTGCGGCGGCGTCATCAGCGGATACAAATCGGAACTTCATGGTCAATCACCCTCTTTACAATTTCTTTTACAGTATAGCACAATTGTGGTAAAATGACCTCTGTAAAATATCTTCTTAAGAAGGGGTCAGAATCAAATGAAACTTATGATCGCATCGGATATACACGGTTCGGAATTTTACTGCCGGAAGCTGCTGGAAGCTTTTCAAAAGGAACAGGCGGACAGATTGCTGCTGTTGGGAGATCTTCTCTATCACGGCCCCAGAAACGATTTGCCGACGGAATATGCGCCGAAGAAGGTCATTGCGCTTTTAAACGGGATCAGAGACCGGATCTTCTGTGTCAGGGGAAACTGCGACACGGAGGTGGATCAGATGGTACTGGATTTTCCCATCATGGCGGAATACTGCATTTTACCTGTCGGAAAGCATGTGATCTTTGCCACCCACGGTCATAAGTTCAATGAAACGGAACTGCCGCCTCTTTGCAAGGGGGACATTCTGCTGAACGGACATACCCATGTTCCCGCCTGTACCGCACATGAGGACTATCTTTACATGAATCCGGGCTCCGTCTCCATTCCCAAAAATGAAAGCTGGCACGGCTATATGATATTGGAGGACAACCGCTTTCTCTGGAAAGACTTTAACGGCGACCTGAAAATGGAGCATATGTAAGCAGGGAATGCTTCGACATGCCCTGCACCTTTTGGAAGATTAGATAATAACGACCGGCTTGATCAGGTCTGCAGGCTTGTCCTTCATAAGCTGAAGGGCTTCCGGCAGCTTGTCGAAGCCTTTGAATTTGTGGGTAAGCATTTTACCCGGATCGATGCGTTTGGTTTCCATCAGCGATACCAGCTTCTCCATCCGTCTGCGCCCGCCGGGCATCAGGCCGCCGGCAACGGTTTTGTGGCCCATGCCGCAGCCCCATTCGGTACGGGGGATACGCACGAATTCACCGGAGCCCAGATAGTTTACATTCCCGATGCGTCCGCCGGGCTTCAGCATGGTGACTGCCTGAATGAAGGTGTCATTATTGCCGCCTGCAATAATGACCTTGTCCACACCTTTGCCGTGGGTAAGCTCCATGACCTGTTCCACAATACCGCCTGTTTTGTAGTTGAGAATATGGGTGGCGCCGTAGGACATTGCCAGCTCTACACATTTGGGCCGGGAGCCTACTGCGAACAGGTGAGAGGCACCCTTCAGCGTTGCGGCAGCTACGGACATGAGCCCTACGGGACCAATCCCGATGACGCATACCGTATCTCCGTATTCAATCTGCGCAAGCTCGGCTCCGTGAAAACCGGTGGGAACCATGTCGCTGAGCATGACTGCATCTGCCGGGTCTATGTTGTCAGGCAGATGCGCCAGATTTCCGTCAGCGTCATTGACATGAAAGTACTCGCCGAATACGCCGTCCTTGAAATTGGAGAATTTCCAGCCGGACAGCATTCCGCCCGAGTGCATAGAATAGCCCTCCTGCGCCTCAACAGAGGACCAGTCCGGTGTGATTGCCGGTACGATCACCTTATCCCCAACCTTAAAATCCTTTACCAGTGCACCTGTTTCTTCTACGCGGCCCACGGCCTCGTGTCCCAGTATCATATTATGTCTGTCGCCGATGGCGCCTTCGTACACGGTGTGTATATCAGAGGTACAGGGAGAGACGGCAATGGGACTGACAATGGCGTCAAGGGGCCCGCATTCGGGCTTCTCCTTCTCGATCCAACCTACTTTCCCGATTCCCAGCATTGCAAAGCCTTTCATAAATCCAACTCCTTTTGTCAATAATGGTTTATGTTTATTATGCCCGGACGCGAATTGACTATACCCGGCATAACGGATATAATTAACAAATTGGAGGGAAGCTTATGCCGGCAATAGAATTTACAAATATGATTATGGTACAGGATCCCGATACAGGAAAAGTACTGGTACAGGACAGAATCAAAAGCTGGAAGGGGATCTCTTTTCCCGGCGGACATGTGGAAGAGGGCGAGAGCTTTGTGGATTCCGCTGTCCGTGAAATCAAAGAGGAAACCGGACTGGATATCTATGATTTAAAGTCCTGCGGCGTTATACACTGGAATCACAAACACACACAGGACCGATATATTGTGTTTTTATATAAGACCCGGAATTATAAGGGAGAGCTGATTGCCTCTATGGAAGAGGGCAATAATTTCTGGATCGATATTGAAGAGCTTAAGAAGCTGCCCTCGGAGAACGGCTTCGACCGGTATTTACCCATGTTTCTGGAGGACAGATATAACGAGGCCTTTGGCCCTTGGTGTCAGGGAGAGCCGGAGGTGATTATTTACAAATGAAGCATTTTACCGTACAGACAAGCTCTGAAGAGGAGACAAAGGAGCTGGGCCGAAAGCTGGGACGATGCCTCAGGCAGGGGGATGTGTTGGCGCTCACCGGGGATCTGGGGGCAGGAAAGACCCATTTTACCATGGGCGTGGCCGAGAGTCTGAAAATTACGGACTACATAACGAGCCCTACCTTTACTATTGTCAATGAATACAGAAACGGACGGCTGCCCCTGTTTCACTTTGACGCTTACCGTCTGGGAGATTCTGAAGAGCTCATGGAAATCGGCTTTGAGGAATATGCGTCCGCGGGAGGCGTTGTCATGGTGGAATGGGCGGATGCGGTGGCAGATATCTTTTCGCCCCAAACCCTATGGATCCGGATAGAGCGACAGGACACGGTGGACATCAACAGACGAAGAATAACATTTGATTTGCCGGAAGGAGATGAGCGGTTTGCTGATTTTGGGAATTGACACGGCCTGTGCCTGTGCGAAGGCCGCGCTCTGGGAAGACGGACATCTGTTGGCAGAGGCATATGCAGATGATCAGAAGACACACTCTGTAAAGCTCATGCCCATGATAGACAGACTGTTCCGGGAGGCGGAACGGACCCTCAGACAGGTGGCGCTTATGGGAGTTGTCACGGGTCCGGGTTCCTTTACGGGGCTTCGGATCGGCGTAGCTACGGCCAAGGCCCTGGCCTACAGCATTCATGCGCCTGTTGTGGGACTGAATACATTGGAT
>CBCSVZ010000176.1:0-3340 GCA_965143695.1 uncultured Oscillospiraceae bacterium | reverse complement strand
GTTTGACAGCATCTTCCCCGGCCATTTCGGTGTTGATATTGACAGCACCGCAATCCTGGACATGGTGGATACCCTGAATGCGATTATCAAGGAGCCTGACCGGTATGACTACATAGAAAACGGAAGAAACGGTATTGTGTACTGTAAAACAGTAAAGGGAATGGGCTGTATCAGCTACCAGAAAGAGGGTATATAAGGCAAGTGCAGAACACGAAAAGAATTGGAATTGATTTGACAGAGGGAGAGATTTTTCCACAGCTAATCCGGTTTGTTCTGCCGCTGCTGCTGGCGAATTTTGTGCAGCAGCTGTACAATACGGTGGACATGATGGTCATTGGCCAGTATGTGGGAAGTATCGGCTCCAATGCAGTGTCCAACGGCGGGCAAATCGCGACACTGATCACATTTATTGCCACTGCCTTTGGCTCTGCCGGTCAAATCTATGTGTCTCAGCTTTACGGAGCGAAAAACCACCGGGCAATCAATTAAACGCTTGCCACGGCGCTGATTTTGATGATGGGCATGTCTCTGGCTTTTACGGCGGTGTGCCTGGTTCTTTGCCGGCAAATGCTGGGTTGGATCAACTGCCCTCAGGAGGCGTTTGCCCAGGCGGAAAGCTACATGCTGGTAGTCTCGCTGGGGCTGCCGGCGGTGTTCGGCTATAACATGGTCTGTGGAATCCTGCGGGGTATGGGCGAGGCCAAACGCCCGCTGCTGTTCATCACCGTTGCAGCTGTGTCCAATGTGATTCTGGATCTGCTGCTGGTGGCAGTGATTCCTTTGGGCGTGACCGGTACAGCGATTGCGACCATTGCGGCACAGTATATGTCATTTGGCGCAGCGGCGGTTTATCTCTATCGCAGAAGAAAGCAGTTTGATCTGAAGATATCGAGAAAGACCATAAAGGTCAGCAAGGTACATCTGAAGGCACTGCTTCAGCTCGGAATACCGCTGACGGCGCAGACATCGCTGATTCATGTATCGTTGCTGATTTGCACGGGATTAATCAACGCCTTCGGCCTGGTGGCCTCCACGACGAACAGCATAGGCAATCATATCACGAAGCTGGCCAATATTTTCACCAGCTCCATCAATCAGGGGGCAGGTGCCATGATGGGTCAGAACATCGGCGCGAAAAAGTATCACCGAGTCAGGAAGATCCTCTATGTGACACTGTGCTGCTCTTTGGCGTGTGGGCTGATCGCATCGGCGATTGTGATTCTGTTCCCAGGAGAAGTATACGGCCTGTTCCTGACCAGCACAGATGAGAATTATGAGGCGATTCTGGAACTGGGAATCGTATATCTTCGTTATCACGTGATTGTTTTTATTTTATCGGCGATTCAGGGCGCGTATCAATCCGTAGTGACGGGGACGGGCAACGCAAAGCTCGGCATGATCGCCGGGCTGCTGGACGGTGTTGTTCTCCGGCTGGGTTTCAGCTTTCTGCTGGCCTATACTGCGGGAATGGACGTGGAGGGCTTTTTCCTTGCCAACGGTTTGGCACGCTTCGGCCCGATTCTGGTAGGTGCAATATATTATTACAGCGGGAAATGGAAGAATTATGATCTTCTAAAGGGCGCAGAAGCGGAAGCGGCTGCGGAGAAAGAATTGGAGGAAGACGTATGAGTTTTCAATATGTTTACTGCGGCGGTTGGAGTAATTTCCGGGGGGAAGTCGCAGGCTTTAAAGGAGAGGTCAAAGGGCTTCATGTTTTGAAATGGAACCGGAATGCGGGGGTTCTGGAAGATAACGGCTTGTTTGAAGAGCAGATTCTGGGGCAGTCCATTCTTGCTGTCGCCGGAGATACCCTGATTTCTGTCTGTGAGTTGGGCAAGGGCGGAAAAGTTGTCAGCTACCGGATACACAGTGACGGAAGCCTGAAACGGAAGGATATCCTGGAGTTTACCAGTGCGAAGCTGAGCTACTGTGTTACGGATCCCAGGGGAAAATATGTGTTTGTGTCCAGTATGGGCGACGGGACCGTAAAAATGATCCGGATTGGTGATGACGGCAAGCTGACCCTTACTGACGAATATCAGCTGACAGGACACAGCGTTACTCCGCGACAGGCGCAGGCAAAGGTGCACTCCGTGATGATCTCTCCGGATGGCAGCCTGCTGGGCGCAGCCAATCTGGGCGCCGACGAGCTGGAACTGTTCCGGGTGGACTACGAAAGGGAGATTCTTCGCCTTGTGTGCGCGAAGCCTGTGGACTGGGGGAAGGAGCCCCGGCACATGGCATTTCATCCCAGTGGAAAGTACTTATATCTGCTGACCGAGGGCGGCAATCGGCTCTATGTTTATCGGATTCTGGAAGGGAAGACCTTACAGGAGCTGGCAATTTATTCGGTACAGGATCCCAATCAGCCCTGGAGCGGTTCTGCGGCGGATATTGTTGTCAGCAAGGATGGCCGGTTCGTCTATTCCTCCAATCGGGGACAAAGCAATATAGCAGTGTGGAAAGTACTGGAAAGCGGCCTGTTGGACAGCGTGGCTTATGTTCCCTGCGGTGGAAAAGGTCCCAGGGGGTTGAATATCTCTCCGGACGGGAGAGAGCTTCTCTGCGCCAATAACGACGATGGAAGCGTTACGGTTCTGCCTTTGGATCAGGGAACCGGGATCCCAGGTGCGGTAGCAGCCAGCTTCCCGGTCCCATGCGCCGCTTGCGTGAGGACGATTTAATGGAAGCTGTGAAGAAAAAAGGGGTTGGCACCAACCTGACAGAGGGTGTGATCTGGAAGGTCCTGCTCACGTTTGCGGTGCCGATCATCTTGACCAATGTGATTCAGCAGCTCTACTCTATGGTAGACCTGATTGTTGCGGGAAAATATATCGGAGCAGCGGGAACCATTGGTGTTTCTACCGGCGGTGAGCTTTCCGATTTCCTGACGCCGGTGGCAACGGCGCTTGGTTCCGCGGGACAGATTTATATTGCTCAGCTGGTGGGCGCACGGAAGGATAAAGAAGTCAAGGACACGGTGGGAACATTGATTTCCATATGCCTGATTTTCTCCTGTGCCATGGCAGTGGCGGCAATTTTGTTCTGTGACGGATTTTTAACGCTGATGAATTGTCCGCAGGAGGGCTTTGATCAGGCGCGGGCGTATCTGATTATTACGTCTTTGGGATTTCCGTTCATTTTCGGTTACAATGCGATCTGCGGTATCTTGCGGGGGATGGGTGAGTCCAAACGGCCGCTGCTGTTTATTATCATTGCGGCCAGTGTAAATGTTGTGACGGATATCCTGTTCGTCGTGGTATTCCGGCTGGAGGCGGCCGGTACGGCGATTGCAACTGTGCTGTCCCAGCTCGGTTCCTGTGCTGCTGCTTTCGTGTTT
>CBCSVZ010000175.1:0-3341 GCA_965143695.1 uncultured Oscillospiraceae bacterium | reverse complement strand
ATAAATCGTTCTGCGCTGTCAATAGCTTTTTACCAAAAAAATTATCCGCTCCGGCAACTTATTGCAACAGCCCGACTCCGTCCTCACTACAAAATACGGCGGAGCTTCTTAGGCCAGCGCCGTGCCAACGCCGGAGAAATTCCCTGCACATCCTCACGGGTAATACCGCCTATCTTCATCATCACATACCCGTACACAGCCACGCAAAGTACTGCCGTGATTGCAAAGGAAAATAAAGTGCATACCCAAACATTTGAAACCGCCATTCCGATCAGCGCGTGCAACCCGCAGTACACAGGGAAACCGATCATAACCATAAAAACAGAAGCAAGACACGGTTTCCACAGATTTCCTATTACAGAAATATTCATTTTTTCCTTTTTATTCAACGCCCACTGGTTCAGCGCAAAGGGTACCGCATAGGATACATAGGTGGAGATAACCGCTCCATATACATTGATGGACGGGATCGCCGCCAGAACATAGCTGATTCCCAATCTCAGCACAGCGCCCACCAGCAGGAACATAGTAGAGGTAAACAGCCTGTTGACACTCTGTAAAATAGAGCTCTGTAAATGTACCGTTCCCTGCAGAATAACACTGAAGGACAGCGCCATTAAAATATTATAGTTGCTTCCGTAACCCAAAAGCGTAAACACAGCCTGTGCAAAAATTGCAAAAGCCGCCGTTATAGGCACCGCGACCATGTAGCACAGCTTGTAGCCCTCGTTGGCCTTCAGGGACTTCTCCCGATTCTGCTTCAAAGCGTGCAAAGCGGCCATTGTCGGTAAAATGCTCACACACATAGCAGATATAATACTGGTGGGCACATTCAAAAGCTGTCTTGTAGAGGCCAGATCGCTGTACAGGCTCTTGGCCAACTCCTCAGCCAGCCCCCCGGCTCTCAGCCGGTGATTCAGTATGGATGTATCGATCATATCTCCGGCATATTGAATTCCCGTATTTAAAGTAATCGGAATACTGTAGTAGAAAATTCTCTTAATAAGGTCCTTGTTGGTAAGCTTTTTCACCTTGTCCGGCACCGCCATGACGCTTTCCAAGGCACTGCGGCCTCCGGATTTTATGCTGTTGATGCGCTGACGGAAATCCGTGCGTGCGGCAGCCTTTCTCTGTTTAATCATAAACACAAGAGAGACAGCTGCACCGGCAACAGTACCCATTGACGCACCGGCAACAGCCCAGATAACACCGTAGGGAAGTAAGATCCAGGTCATTACGATGGATACGATCATATGCACGATCTGCTCCAGGACCTGTGATATGGCAGTGGGATTCATATTCTTCCGTCCCTGGAAATATCCCTTATAGGCCGACAGAACGGAACAGATCAGGATGGTCGGGGATATAAACAAAATACCGCCCCAGGATTCCGGCATTCCCATTAATACAGCGATCGGCTTACACAAAATCGCCATGAGAGCAGAAAGAACAAGACCGATCATCAGCATTACAGACCGGGCCAACCGGAACGCCCGCTCCGCACCCTTTTCATCCTTTTTCGATACCAGCTCACTTACCAGCTTCGCAATCGCCACCGGCAATCCCGCTGTAGCCAGTACATATACAAACGCAAACACGGTATTCGAGGTGGCAAAGACGGAATAATCCACACGCCCCAGCATATACTCGCTTCGCATAATCGGAACAAAAAACAGGGACAGTATTTTTACCAGAATATTGGATACCGATAATACTGCAAAGCCCTTACCCATTGTTTGCTGTTTATGATCCATGCCGCCACTCCTGTTACTTCGTTTTGTTTTCTACCGCTCTTGCGAGGATTTTACCCGACCTGTCAAGAAATCTGGTCAGTTCCTCTGCAGACAAAGGCTGATGAGCCAGCTTTGCCAAATCATAAATCTGTTGACAGATCATACCGGCAGTTTCCTCATCTTCCATTTTACCCAAAGAAGACACCAGCGCATTACTGCCGTTAAGCACCAAAGTGATGTCATCGTCCAGAGGCAAGCCCAGACCGTCGCCGTACATCTTAGCCATTTCCTGCATACGGCGGCTTTGCTCTGAAAGCAGTAAAATTCCGGCCATCTCCGTCTTCATAGCCTCAACGCTGACATGCAGTTTATCATTTCCCGCGTATTGTCGGAATACAGGAGTAAGCTTTTCTGCCAGCTTGTCCATATCTTCCCGGGAAGCAGCGGGGTCCTCCTGCTTCATTTTATCTGAAACCCCGGCGTCAATTCTGTCAAATTTCACTTTGCCGGGATTCTTGTACTCCATAAGCTGCATAAAATGGGTATCAATCGGTCCGTCCAGAACAGCGGGTTCTATCCCCGTATCCTCGAACATTTTGATATACTGAGCCTGCTGAACGGGATTATCTGTATAGTAGATTCTGTCCCCGGTAAAATCAGACAAAGTCTGATAGGTCCCGTCTGTCAGTTTAAACAGCAGCACATCTTTAACCCTGTCAAAAAACTTCTCATCCTTGAGGCATCCGTATTTTACAAAGGGGTTGATATCGTCCCAATACTTACAGTAGTTCTCCCGCTCGGTATTGAAAAGGCCGCAGAGCTGGTCTGCAATCTTCTTTGTAATGTGCTGGGATATCTTGTTAACATAACCGTCATTCTGCAAAAAGCTCCTGGACACATTTAAAGGGAGGTCGGGACAGTCGATCGTTCCCTTCAGCAGCATCAGAAATTCCGGTAAAATCTCTTTGATATTATCGGCAACAAATACCTGATTGTAGTAAATTTTAATGGTTCCCTCTAAAGAATCATACTGGCCTTTGAGCTTGGGGAAATACAGGATTCCCTTTAAACGGAAGGGGTAGTCGGTATTCAGATGGATCCAGAACAGCGGATCGTGGTAGTCAAAAAACACTTCATGATAAAACTGTATATACTCTTCGTCTGTGCAGTCTTTGGGCATCTTAAGCCACAGAGGTTCGGTATTGTTTATGGGTTTTGGAGCCTCACTTTCGTTCTGCGGTACCGAGTCTGTCCCCACATCAATAAAATAAAGCTCTATGGGCAGGAAGCCGAAATACTTCTTAACCGTCTCTTTGATTCTGGAAGCATCCAGATATTCCTGACAGTCCTCCGCCAAATGAATGGTGATATAGGTGCCCCGCTCTGTAATATCCGAAGGTTCCACCGTATAATCCATCCCCGTCTCACTTTCCCAGTGTACGGCTTCAGCCCCCGGCTGCCAGGAAAGGGTGTCAATTTCAACCTTGTCAGCGACCATAAACGCCGAGTAGAAGCCCAGGCCGAAATGTCCGATGATCTGTGCGTCATCCGTCTTACCCCGGTATTTCTCCATAAAATCCTTCACACCGGAAAAGGCTACCTGATTAA
>CBCSVZ010000174.1:0-3341 GCA_965143695.1 uncultured Oscillospiraceae bacterium | reverse complement strand
GCACATAAATCAGAACGGCCACGCACTGGACATGACCGGTTGCACTGTTCAGATAAAAGCAGTAAAACCGGACGATACAAAAGTATATGACGCCTGTGTTGTAGACAGTGACACAGCATATTATACCGTATCCAAACAGTTTGCGGCTGTCGTTGGATATGTTTCTTGCCAAGTAGAAATCATCAACTCGGGTGTGGTTTTATACTCTCCGAAATTCCAGTGCGTTGTCACGGAGGGTGTTGGACTTAAAAACATTGGGAGAGAGTGACCGAATTATTTGCTGATGCTTTTAATAATGCGCTATTTTAATATGATTTATTGTTGATAAAAGAAAGATCACAGTTTTCCGCGCATTCTTGTATGAAGTCCGCAGTTACACCGGATTCATTTCTCAGTTTCATACAAGAGACCATCATTTTTACCGGAAACATGTATGAGATATTTCCGTAAAATGTTGGGAAAATGGTCTCCAGGCACAGGAAAAAGGAATTTTCCCTGATATTCTTGTGCCGGAAGCGGTTTTCTTCCCATTCAAATGGCTATTTTACATACAAGAACAATGCGTTTAAGCAGTGTTCTTGTATAAAACCAGTATTGAAAATAGTTTTGGCTTCACATTTCATACAAGATTATGCCGTTTTCTGCATGTTTATGTATGAGCTGACCCGATATAAGTCCGATGCAGACGCATGCTTTATCGCTGGGGTGTATCGCACCGGAGACAAGGCGCAGATCAAAGCGGCATTTAAAGAATTGATCGCTCTGGGCTATGAAAAAGACGGCTTACGGTGACCTTTTCCTGTATCTTTTTCAAATTTCTTCACACACTATTCCGGAGGTGATAGTATGCCGAAATTGGAATTGCCGCTGGGATTTGGAGCGGCGCTGATTCAAAACGAACAGGCCATGAGAAATTTTGAAGCCCTTACACACGAGGAGAAACGTTCTGTCATAGAACAGACGCACCGTATTCGGTCCAAAGCCGAAATGCGCTCTTTTGTGGACCGCTTGGCAGCAGGAGCATTTCAACAATGATATTGTGCGGTCTACAGCCCCTTTTGCCTTAACCCGGCCTCGTATGCCACCAGAGTGGAGGCAAAGCCCACGTTCAGGGATTCGCAGCTCCCCAGCATGGGGATAATGACCGGCTCGGCAATGTCCAGTTCTCTCCACCGTGGAGAAATTCCCTTAAATTCATTGCCTGCCACAATGGCGATACGGCCCTTGTAATCCAGTTCCCTGTAAGAGCGAGTGGCCGTAAGGTCCGTCAGTACGGCTCGGAAGCCGTGCCCGGCCAGCCAGTCTGTCAGCTTGTCCATGGGAGCCTCGGCAACAGGCAGCATAAAGGCAGCACCCAGACTGGCGCGGATCAGTCTGGGGTGGGTGAGCCGCACCCTTCTGTTTGTCATCACGGCGAAAGTGCCGCCTGCACAGTCCAGAGAACGCAATATGGCTCCGATATTTCCGGGCTGCTCCTGACCGTCTAAAATCATAATGACCATGTTGTCAGTAAGCCGGGCTTCCAGATCCTCCAGCCGGTACACAGGCATTTGCGCAACAATAAAAAATCCGTCCGCTCCGTCTCTGTCGCTGATCTTGCCGCAGGCCTTGCCGGAAATACAGAAGGCTGCCGAAGCGTACTCGCACATTTTCTCGGTCAGAGCCTGTTCTTCGGAGGTTTTGATCATTTCCGGACAGAAGAAAAAATATTTTACCGCCAGCTTCTGCGACATGAGTTTTTCGGCTGCCCAGAGTCCCTCGCACACAAATAAGTCTTCACAGCCTGACAGCTTGCGGCCGCTGAGTAAATCTCTGGCAATCTTGACCTCCGGCGCTGCAATTCCGAGATTTGTAAACTTCATCTATCTTACCTCCTGATTCATTTCCGTAAATGTATAAAGGCCGATTCCAACAGCCATGGGCAGATTCAGAGAGTCCACGGTATTGCGGTGTAAAATGCGGGCCGGGGTCCCTACTTTCAGAAATTCCGCCGGAAGTCCCGAGGATTCGTTGCCGAATATGAGGGAGAAGGGCAGCTCTTCTTTCGCCTCCTGTGCGGCCTGCCGCTGCGCTCTGTAATCAGCCGCGACCCTGTTGATGGCGGTACCGTCCAGCATAAAGGGGATCAGCGCACGCTTGCCCTGACCGGGGCCGGAACGGTATGCCTCAAAGGAAGAAAAATAGGCAAAATGAATATGAAAGATTGCGCCCATGGAAGCGCGTACCACCTTGGGGTCATAGATATCGGCGCCGGGACTGATTATGGCGATATCCTCCACGCCGAAGGCCGTGGCAGTACGCAGAATCGTTCCCAGATTGCCCATGTCAGAGGGATTTACCAGCACGAGATGGTTTGCCCCGGAACGCAGCTCACAGGTGTACTTCTTAAAAACACCCGCTGCAAAGCAGTTGTCCTTGGAGGAAATACGGGCCAGGGTCTTAGGCTCAAAAAGAGCGGGAATACCGCTCTTTTCTACAAAATCGATCAGCTTGCCTACCCCTTCATTATGCGCTCCCTTTGGGGAAAGCACGATGCGCTCCACAGCCGAAGGCTTATGGGCAATCAGCTCCAGTGTAGGGAATACGCCCAATGTATAGGAAAAGTCAAAATCCTTTTTATAGGGCTTCAGCCTTACTTCGTCCATATTATTAGTAGAGTAACCGTCTGTTGAGCTCTTCCTCTTCCAGCATCTTCTCTGCCTTGTCTGCAACCTCCTGTGCCCAGTCGCCTGCTTCCTTCAGGGCCTGCTCTGTCTGGGCTTCATCATCCCACCACAGGGGCTCTACCCAGTTTCGCTTGTCCAGAATGACGGAATCCTGGAGCAGATTTGAGAACTTCAGCAGGGCCTTGTCGCTGTCATTCTCGCCGCAGGAGAAGAGCGCGATCTTTCTGTCATAAATCTTAATAACAGAAAACAGTGTATTGAATACCGGGTTGTATGAGTCATACCATACGGGCGTGCCTATGAAAATCAGGTCGTAGTCACGGGGGTCCCACTTAAAGGGGAAAATGTCGGGCTTCTTCTTCCGGATAACCTCCATACGGGCCTTAAACCTTCTGAAAGCATTATACGGGCGTACTCGCTTAACCCGAACCAGCTTTGCGGAATCCGCACCTACTTTTTTTGCAATAGCCTCACCGATAGCTTCTGTATTGCCGTCCAGCGAGTAATATAAAACGAGAATATTCATTTTACGCTAAACGTTGCCGGGATACTCGTTGAAAACGATAAGGATGCTATATCCCTTGCGGTGATCCAGCAATGGCATAAAGAAGGTCTGATTAACTGGTTGGGTCACAGCTCTAACGTCTGCGACTTGATCGAGGAGTCGAACATCGT
>CBCSVZ010000173.1:0-3351 GCA_965143695.1 uncultured Oscillospiraceae bacterium | reverse complement strand
AGCTTTGCATAAACCAGTCGATTTCATGACAGATCTGATTCTCACTTTGCGGCAATATGCCGTCATTGATATACTTCACCGCATCAAAGGCAGTCATGCTCACACGGCGTTTGTATACCACCCCGTCAAATTTCTTCTTCAACTCTACAAACACCTTATCTCCGGTCTGCGGAACTCCATAGCTGCGCAGGCGGAGCTTTTCCTTATAGACCGGCTTTTCAAGAGAATTGCGTATCAGTCGGTAATCCTCCGTATCATAGTAGATATTGCAAAGGGTATAATTTCCGTAGCGATCAGATCTCATATAGCTGCACATGCCCTGCAGCATACATTGATACTGCTGCACCGTCAATAAATATTTCTTTTCGTACCGTTTAAAATTGCACTGAATCATTTTACCCATCAAAAAACCTCCTCGTTGAACGCACTCACCGGCCTTTGCCCATACCGGGGCCTCTGTTCCCGGGATCCATCCCCGGTCCACCGTTCCCCGGACCCATACCGCCGCCGGAGCCGTATATCAGACTTTCTATGGTTATCTGTTCTGAATAGGTGCCTGCGGACAGCGTGTACGTGCCTCCCTGTAAAATCTCCGGACAGCTGATGACCACAGAGTTATAAGTCTTATCGGTCTGCCGGGATACCAGCACAGTTCCGTTGCTGTCGATCAATTGAACAGTACTTCCTGCGGACTGAGTACCGACGGTTACCATAATAGAACCCTGTGTAGAAGCGGACCCGAAATTCTCCGCCATCTGCGAGGAACCAACTGCGATAACAGTTCCGCCGGTGATGACAGCTTCTCCATCGCTGTCCAAAGCTCCATTACCGCCGCTTGTGGGGCCGGATACAAAAATCTCTCCGCCGGACACAGTCATGCTGCCGTTAGAATCCAGGCCGTCACCGGATGCATTTACATACAGCTTCCCGCCGGAAATTTCAATATAACAGGATGAGGAAGCAAAGCTGTCCTGCCCCCGCGGGCCTCCGAAACCGCTTTGGTCGTTGCCGCCGCCTGCGTTGATTCCGTCATCATCGGCGTATACGGTAAAATCTCCGCCGGAAATTGTAACGCTTACGCCCTCGATACCCTCATAGCTTTTCGTGATCTGAACGGATCCCCCGGTAATAACCAGCGCACTGTCAGCATGAAACCCGTCATCGCCGGTTGTGATTTCATAAGTGCCGCCATCTACGGCAAGGCTTCCATTGGAATGTACTGCATCGTCGGCGGCATCAATATTGAAAGTTCCGCCCTTCAGCAGCAGATCTCCGGACGCCTTAATCCCTTTTGCGCTTGTGCTGCCTTCTGAAGTCATTGCCGTCCCGCTGCCCGGAACTCTGCTGCCCCAGTTACTGTTGGATGCAGCAGTGACTGCATTGGCACTTCCGCCGCCGGATTGAATCCAAAAAGAGCCGGCTTCGATCTGCAGAGAGCCGGAGGCACTGAGGCCGTCACCGTCCGCAGTAAGCTGATAAGTTCCTCCGCTAATACAGAGGAAGCCCAGAGAACTGTCCTCTGCGTTTTCCGCATGGATGGCATCCTTGCCTGAGGTAACCGTCAGATTGCCCCCGGCGATCCGTACGCTGTCTTTCCCGGAAAGGCCGTGGCTTGCCGCAGTAACACAGTAAGTGCCCCCGGTCACGACCAGGTCATCCTTAGACACGATACCGTGCCCTGCCGGAGACTCCAGGTTCAGGCTTCCGCTTCCGTTAAAAGTCAGATCCTCTTTGGAAAAAATCACGGCATCAATATCATTTTCATCAATAGCTGAAAATTCACTGCCGCCGGAAAGTGTATTGACCGCATTCTCAGGCAAGGTGATAAATACTTTATCCGCCTGTAAAATATAAATGGCCGCTGTGCTTTCAGAATGAATCTCCACGCCGTTTAGTACGATTTGCAGTTTATCTGTTTTCTCTGCATCAACAATAATCATGCCGTTGTTCAACGTTCCGGACAGGATATAGGTTCCCTCGTCACTGATTGTGACCGTACTGCCGGAAATCTGTACTGCCGGCGAATCACAGGAAGCGCTGTCTCCGTTCATTCGGATAACGGCACTGTCTTTCTCATCATAGCTGCTTTCATAGTCCCGGTCAGTGAACATTTCAGACGTCTGAAGCGCACTGATTTCATTGTTCGCATCCCTTTCAGGCGAAGGACTGCCGCAGCCTGTCAGCAATAATCCGGCCAGCAAAAGGGACGGAAGAAATCTGTATTTTTTCATATCAGGATCAACCTCCTCTGATCCCTATTATATACGCGAAACTTAATCGGACTTTAAAGAAGACTTCGATTATTTTTTAAATTCCAGTTAAGCTTGCCATGGTAATTTTGGTATAATATACTTATATAAAGAAAGGACAGAGGTTTCATGAGAATTTTACTTGCCGAAGACGAACGTTCTCTTGCGAGAGCGATCCTTAAGATATTTGAAAAAAATAATTACTCTGCAGACGCAGTACATAACGGCGAAGATGCCCTGCTGCACCTTGCATCGGGAAACTATGATGTTGCCGTTTTGGACATTATGATGCCAAAAATGGACGGTATTACCGTACTGAAGAAACTCCGGCAACAGGGCAATCAGATTCCCGTTCTGATACTGACTGCAAAGGCAGAGATCGACGACAAGGTTCTGGGACTTGACAGCGGAGCAAATTACTATCTCACGAAGCCATTTGACACGAAAGAACTGCTTGCAAGCATAAGAGCCATTACAAGAACGCAGCACACTGCTGATTCCAGGCTGATATTCGGCAATGTCACCCTGGACCGCGCTACCTTTGAGCTGGCTTCTCCCACAGGCAGCTTCCGACTGGCCAACAAAGAATTTCAGATGATGGAATTTTTTATGTCGAATCCCCATCATATTATTTCCGCAGAAAAGTTTATGGAGAGGATCTGGGGCTATGACAGCGAAGCCGAAATAAATGTGGTTTGGGTATACATCTCCTACCTTCGCAAAAAGTTAGCGGCCCTTCACGCAAATGTTCAGATCAAAGTCGCCAGAAATGTCGGATATTCATTGGAGGAAAACACATGATAAAAAGGCTGAAAATAAAATTTATCATTTTATCTATGACTTCTCTTTTTGCGCTTCTTCTGATAATCGTCACGGGAATGAACCTCATAAACTACCGTTCAGTTGTAACAGATGCTGACGGAGTACTGGCTCTGCTGTCCCGGAACAGGGGCATCTTTCCCGATTCGGGAAAAGACAAAGGAGACAGATTGCCACCCAACATGTCTCCGGAGCTTCAGCATGAGTCACGGTATTTTTCTGTTTTACTGGACGAATCCGGTAATGTAGTCCGTGCTGATACCAGCCAGATTGCCGCAGTAGA
>CBCSVZ010000172.1:0-3356 GCA_965143695.1 uncultured Oscillospiraceae bacterium | reverse complement strand
CGGTAAACAGCGTATGAGTGCCCATGTCCTCGGCCTTGATCACCTTGCCGGAAAGGAAGGCATTTGTATACTTCGGAATATAGCGCAGACCGTTCTCACTGCGCACAGGGTCACCCTCACAGCCCGCAAACTTATCCACATCTCTTCCGCTTTGGAAGCCGAACTGCTGGAACACCTTGAAGGGCGCATCCTCTGTAAGTACAGAGACATTGAAAATTCCCGATTTCAGGATCAGGTCGTGGGTATAATTTGCCTTGTTCACAGCGATCGCAATACGCTTCGGGCTGTCCGTAACCTGCATAACGGTATTAATAATACAGCCGTTATCCTTTCCGTCCTTGCTTTGGGCAGTCAGTACAAAGAGACCGTAGGAAAGCTTAAACATGGCATTGGGCTCAACCTTACGGTTCTCTGATACGGCAGCAGTCTGCTTCTCCTTCGCCTGGAAAACAGAGGCCAGAATTGCATCTGTCAGCGCCTGCAGCGCCGGAAGCTGTTCCTGTTTCAAAGAGGATTTCAGGGACAGGGTTTCGTCTAATACCGTAATATTTTTCATGGAAGCAAGAATGTCCTTGATGAGCTTACCGGAGGAGGCCGCCCATGTTCCGTTCTCTACAACGGCAACCGTTCTGTTCTGCAGATTATGTGCCTTTAAATCCCAAAGCACTGTTTCCATATTGCAGAAAATACCTGCATTATAGGTAGTAGAAGCAAACACAATATGGCTGCACCGGAAGGCCTCAGCTACGATCACCGAAGGATGTACAGCGGAAACATCGTACATGACCACATTGTGTATCCCGCCGGCAGACAGACCGGAAGCAATGATTTCAGCAGTGTTCTCCGTGTTGCCGTATACGGAAGCATAGACCACCATCACTGCCGTTTCCTCAGGAGTATAGGTGCTCCACTTCCAGTATTTGTCCACAAAGTGGCCGATGTTCTTACGCCATACAGGACCGTGCAGCGGGCAGATCATTTCGATTTCCAGTCCTGCAGCCTTGTTCAGTAAAGCCTGTACCTGTGTGCCGTATTTTCCCACGATATTGGTATAGTAGCGTCTTGCGTCGTCCATCCAGTCCCGGTCAAAGTCCACCTGGTCCGCAAAAATATTGCCGTTTAACGCGCCGAAGGTTCCGAAAGCATCCGCAGAGTACAGCACCTTGTCCGTGGCATCGTATGTCACCATGGCCTCAGGCCAGTGCACCATCGGGGCCATTACAAAGGTAAAATGATGTTTTCCCGTGGAAAGGCTGTCGCCCTCTTTCACCGTAACAGCTCTGGAATCAATGTCAAATGTGAAAAATTGCTTGATCATAACAAGGGTTTTGCTGTTGCCGATGATTTTCACCTCAGGATGCCGCAGCACCAGCTCCTGCAGCGTTGCGCAGTGGTCAGGCTCCATATGGTTTACAACCAGGTAATCCAGCTTGCGGCCTGCCAGCAGGTATTCCAGATTTTCAAAGAACACCCCGCTTACGGACTTGTCCACAGTGTCCAGAAGCACGGTCTTCTCATCGAGAATCAAATAGGAATTGTAGGAAACTCCCCGGGGAATCGGAAAAACATTTTCAAAAAGCGCCAGACGGCGGTCATTGCCGCCAACCCAAAATGTATCGCTGCTGATTTCTTTTACACAGTACATAAATATCCTCCTTACTCTGAATAAAACTATATTGTATATTGTACCACAAAACGGCTTCTTTACAATACGGAATAAAATGCGTATAATTATCAGGTATCATTATTTTAAAGAAATGGAGCTTCCGATTCATGATTCAAATAGGTGAAACGCAAAAATATACTGTTGACCCGCGCAAAACCATCGAGCGCGCTTTTGAAGGGTCCTATGTAAGCTCTCTGGAGAAAATGCCCTCTGCCCCTCCGGACTATATGGCCTCCATATGGGGAGCTGCCAGTGTCCTGTTGGTAGCTGTTCTCTACTATATAACAGCCATACAGTCAGCGGCGAAAAATGAGAGCAGCACACTGTGGTATGCACTTTCCGCAATCTGCGTGGCAATCCCGGTCGTTGTGATGTTCAAGCTCTGGAAAGCACACAAAGCATTTAAGAGCGCTTCCGGCGGTGAAGACAAAAAAGAAACAGAGCGAAGCAGATTCTACGCCCTGATGAAATATGACTCCCAGCCGGACAGTATTTCTGCCGCCGCGTTCACAAAGGAAATCTCGCCCATGCTCGGCAAACAGAGCAAGGAGCTCTACAACAGCGGAGTACGCCGTATTTCCGAATATCTGGCAAGTGTAAACAATCCGGACGATCTGTGCTGTAAGCTGCTGACTCCTTTCGGAA
Organism: uncultured Oscillospiraceae bacterium; assembly: GCA_965143695.1. Classification (GTDB taxonomy): domain Bacteria; phylum Bacillota; class Clostridia; order UBA1212; family SIG427; genus CABQMV01. The sequence goes on along the minus strand of CBCSVZ010000172.1, from coordinate 1,045 downwards.
ATATATTTAATCAGTCCAAAAGGCGTTTCTATCTGTCTGCAGACGAAAATACCGTACGCTTCACGGACTTTGATTTTACCAATCCCAAGGGAGAGATCACCTGTTCCCCGGAGGATATCGTTTCTTTCGGACCGTATGCAAAATATCCGCAGAATATCGCTCCTGCCGGCGGTAAGATAAGAGCGGATTCCGTTATTCTGGAGGTTCAGGACAGCGAAAATCACCTTTACTTTGAATGTCTGCCCCAGGATCTCGTAAGACTGAAGAAGCTGTTCTCCGGTAAGAAGGAGCTGAAATAATCAGTATTTTCTCCGCTTCGGTTCAAAAGCCGGAGCGGTTTTCTTTTTCCGCCGGCGCCGCTTAACCCCTCTGACCTTCTGTCCCAGAGATAAGCCGGCCATGCCGCTGATCGTACCCAGCAGCGCCCCGCACAGCAGCAGCGTTATAATATCCTTATCCAGATAGACTCTGCTTTCCAGGCACCACCGTACCACAGTAATGACCAGCATATAGAAAAGTCCTGCCAGACTTCCCCCTATCCAGCCCAGATTTTCCTCCGGCGCAGTAGTAATAATACCGGACAGTACAATGCTCAGAGCCACAGTAATGAGCACCGCCGGAGACATATATTCCTCCGGAAAATCCGTAACTGCCATGGCCACGGACAAAATAACGGCAATGGGAACGGTAATGACAAAGGAGAAGAGAAATCCTCGCAACAGGGATTTCACTCTCAGTCTCAGAACATTGTCGCTTTTATAGGATGCTTTGGAACGCTCTCTCACGGAAAATTCACCAAACTTCATTTCTTTTACGGTCTAATGTATGCTATAATGAAAGATGCAGTGACCGCATTGACAGAAATAAGAGGATTCTGACGGAGGACGGAAAATGGTAAAAGTAATTCTGGTAAGCATCTGTGTTTTGATTTTATTCGGTACTTTGATGTTTGTTTTTTCAGGCTGCAGGAAATCTGCCGCTACCGCAATCCTATTGGGCAGCGACTGTCACATAGACGCCGGAGACGAAAGCTCCCGGCAGATGT
>CBCSVZ010000171.1:0-3397 GCA_965143695.1 uncultured Oscillospiraceae bacterium | reverse complement strand
CCCCACGAGGTGCTGCGCTCTGTGAATGTGTTTCTGATTGCCTATGTGCTGGTATTTGCGGCATCGGTTATTCTTATCAGCTTCGACAATCTGGATCTGACGACGAATTTTACCTCTGTGGCGGCTACGCTCAATAATATCGGCCCCGGACTGGAGCTGGTGGGGCCCACGCAGAATTACAGTATCTTCTCCGGCTTTTCCAAGCTGGTGCTGATATTCGATATGCTTGCGGGCCGTCTGGAGCTGTTTCCTCTGCTGATCTTGTTTACAAAGGATACCTGGAGAAAATTCTGATTTTAGCGGGTGCCTTTATATTTGCGCTGCAGTTTTTTGGACAGGCCCGGATTGGGCTTGCTTTTCTTTTTGCTGTGAGGAGCATCCTGCCTTTTTTCGGACAGAAAGACATAATAACCGTCGGTTTCACGGATTCTGACCCCGCCGAAGACCGCGGTCAGCTTATTTTTATACCAGTCCAGTCTCTTGGTGACCATGACCATTTTACCGCCTGGGGCGAGCTTGTAAAAGCCGGTTTCAATGAAGCGTCTGGCTACGGAAAAATCTGTATGATAGGGGGGATTGGATAGGATCAGTGTAAAATCCTGCTCCGGGATATTTTCATAGGCGTCACTCTGACGGATGTCCGCATGGCTAAGTCCGTTTAACAGGGCATTTTGTCTGGCAAGGGCCACAGCGTCTTCTGAGATGTCGCACAGGATTACTTTGTCCTCGCCGATAATTTTTGCTGCAGTCAGGCCTACGGCTCCGTAGCCGCAGCCTAAGTCCAGTACTCTGTCTCCCGGGGTAAAATCCACCTGGGACAGCATGGCCAGAGTGCCTCTGTCGATACCGGCGGGGGAAAACACGGTGCTGTCTGTATGAAATTGCAATGGTATGTTCTTTATGGTTGTGTTGATCATCGGAACTCCTATTAAAGTACAATAAACGATCGGCTCTCCGTAATAATCAGAACTGAAAATAAATGAAGGGATTGCTTTCTGTGTAAGCAAGTCCTGCTGCCAGCAGAACCAAAAACAGAAATAGAGCAAGTCCCCAAATTTTATCCAGAGGAAGCTTCGGGTAGTGACTGTGTATTTCTTTTTCTCCCAGCCTGCGGCTTTGCATTGCCATCGCTGCGGATCCTATCAATACACAGCCTATGGCTATTAATGACCAGAAGAAAGGCTGCCGGATCCCTGCCTGCATGGTAAAAATTGCTTTAAATACGATCCAGGCGTCCGCTGCTGATTCTGCCCGGAACAGGATCCAGCCCATGCATACGAAAAGATAGGTACCTATGACGCTTATGATTCTTACGGGCAGCTTGCCTTTATGGTCTTTTGGAAGATGTCGCAATCTGCGGTAGAGCTTGTGAACACAAAGCCCTATACCATGGAACAGTCCCCAGAGGACAAAGGTCCAGTTGGCTCCGTGCCACAGTCCGCCTAAAAGCATTGTGAGCACCAGATTGATGTATGTACGCACGGCACCTTTTCTGTTTCCTCCCAGAGGGATGTAGAGATATTCCTGCAGCCACGAGGAAAGGCTGATGTGCCAGCGTTTCCAGAATTCACTGACATTTTTGGAAATATAGGGCAGGTCAAAGTTTTTATTTAAGTCAAATCCCAGACATTTTGCGCTTCCGATGGCCATGTCGGAATATCCGGAGAAATCAAAGTAGATCTGAATGGAATAGGAAATTACCGCCAGTAGAACGGTTGCGCCGCTGAAGGCCATAGGCTTTGCAAATATATCATCTACAAATACGGACAGATGGTCTGCAATTACAAGCTTTTTCAGAAGTCCGAGAAGAAAAATCTGCAGGCCTTCCTCCAGATTCCTAAGCGTAATACTGCGATCCTCTTTCAGCTGCGGCAGAAAATCGCTTGCTTTGACAATTGGCCCGGCTACAAGCTGGGGGAAGAAGGCGATATAAAGCGCCAAATCTACAAAGTTTTTCTGACATTCGACTTTGCCCCTGTATACATCAATGGTATAGCTCAGCGATTGGAAGGTGTAAAAGGAAATCCCCACCGGAAGGATAATGGACAGTGTGGAAACGGATGAGATCCGGAACAAATCCGCAAAGGACTGAATAAAGAAGTTGAAGTATTTGAAGAAACCCAGGATGACCAGCGGAACGGCCACGCCCACAATCAAAGCAGGCTTTCCGTATCTGTTGTGCTTTGCAATGATTCCGGCGGTGAGATAGGACACTGCCGTGAGCGCCAGCATGAGAAAACAAAATCTGTAATCCCACCAGCCGTAGAAAACATAGCTTGCTATCAGTAAAAAGATATGACGTATTGCCTGTACTTTCTCCAGCTTCAGCTTTTTCTTCAGCAGATTTGTTCCTGCAAAGAACAGACATATAATTGTAAAAAATACCAGATAAGTGATACTTGAAAAAGTCATTCGGCTGCCTCCGTAATTGTTTCATAAAGCTTTTGTCCTATGAGCTTGTGGCCGTATCTGTTCAGATGGCCGACTCCCACTGCGGTATTGATAAAGCCGTAGGGTAAATTATGAGTTTCATTATAATACCGGACAAAGGTGTCAGACATATTGACAAAAGTGATATGGTTGTTTGCACAGGCAGTATCCATAGCGGAAACGTAATCGGCATCATCTGTGATACTTAGGGTGCCGTCTGCATTCAACGCAGGATGGCCGTGATAGAGCAATATCAGCTTCACCTTATGCTTTTCCGCTGTTTCGGAAGCTTTCAGAAGCAGCTCATTCAATGCCGTTCCATAAGCTCCCATGTCGTTCGCAGGCTCTTTTGCCACTGTATCAGCCTGCTGTGCCGTTGCCAATTGACTGTACAAAAGTCTGAAATAAGGCACCTTCTGAAGCATCGCTATGATTCCGGTGTTTTGCGAGGGAAGTCTTGCCACGTTGCCGTCAAGAAGCTTTTGCATTTTTTGCAGGTCCATTTTAATAGTAGGAAATTCAATCACAACATAATCTGTAGGTTGATAAGTCTCAATAGCCGCGTCCAGATTTTTTAGATTGGTAAGCAGGGTATGCGAGGAAGTGGCGATACTGTAAGCGTACATTTTACCGTCCAGACAGTCATTCAAAACGGCCACTGCATTTTCATCGGAATTTACATTATAGCCCTCGCCGTGGGAAGAGCCCATAAACAGGATGTTGATCTCCTTTTCTCCCAAATCAAACTTATTCAGATAGCCGTCATTGTTGGTCCTGCCATGGGCAAGACCCTCGGGAGACCACCGGGACCAGAACTTCGAGGCTTCGAATTTGTAATCCGTAGCATTCGAGGGATTATCGTAGTGGGCCGGAATGTTATAATATATGTAGCACAGTCCGTTTACGGCAATCAGCGCTATTAAAAAAGCAATTGCTGCTTTTACAAACCACAGTAGGCCTTTTGACT
>CBCSVZ010000170.1:0-3407 GCA_965143695.1 uncultured Oscillospiraceae bacterium | reverse complement strand
ATAGGCTTTACTCTTAAAATGCTGGGATATTCTCTGAATACTACTTCCGAGGCAGAGGTCAATGAGGCCAGAGATAAGCTTCTTGAAGCCAAGGAGCTGTATGCGGACTGGGGAGTTGATACGGTGAAGGATCCCATGAAGAACGGCAGCTATGCGATGACTGTCAACTGGTCCGGCGATGCCATCGACATGATGTCTGAAAATTCCGATCTGGACTATGTGGTGCCCAAGGAGGGCAGCAATGTATGGCTGGATTCCATGGTAATCCCCAACACCAGTAAAAATCCTGAGGGCGCCTTGAAGTTTATTGACTTTATGTGCCGCACCGACATTGCATTGATGAATGCGGAGGAAATCGGCTATTCTACACCTCAAATGGAGGCTATGGAGCAGGTAGATGAGAGCCTGAAGAACAGTCCGGTTTACAATCCGCCCCAGGAAATCCTGGATAAATGCGAGGTGTTTGTGGATTTGGGCGATGCGCTTTCCTATTATAACGCAGCGTGGGAGAAAATAAGGCTTTCATAAGAATCAGGAAGACACACCGGGGCTGCCGCAATAAAGCGGCAGCCCTTATTTTTTGAGCTGTGTCCGGACGGGGGTCAGACCCCCTGTAGCAACCGGTCATGCTCCTTTGTTTGTGGGCTGCTTTGTACGATAGCCGTGGTATTTTTTACAGGGGGTCTGACCCTTGTCCGATAAAGGGCTTTATGGTATAATCTTATTTAGTCGTATAATGCAAGCGGAGGGAAACTAAAAATGAGTAAGAATATCATAAAAACTATTTTAGCAGCCGCAGTGATTGCTGCGTGTACTGTAAACTTTGCAGGTTGTAAGAAGGAAGAATATACAATCGACACGCCGTATGATTTCAGCCAGATCACATCGGGACAAATTGATGTGTCGGGACAAAAGGGCGATGAGAACAAGCCTACGGCAGCGGCAGACGAAGGGAAAGAGAACAATGCGGAAAATCAAAGCAGCGACGCTAACAGTCAGGGCGGTGCACAAAGCAATGAAAACAGCACAGCCGTTCCCGGCGATTCTGCCACAAGTTCCTCCGGCGCAAGCTCGAATAACAATTCTTCTACAGATCAGAAGCCTTCCTCCGGAGGCAGCACGGATTCTGATAATACCGGCAGTTCCGGCACACAGGGAAACACCTCCGGAAGCACAGGCGGCAGTTCTTCTGAAAATACAACTACGGAGCCGGAGGGTCCTTCTTTTATAGAAATAGCCGAGGATTACCAGATTCCGAAGGATATTGAATATAAGATGACCACCAAGGCATTGTTGGATACCTATATGTCTTATCCTTTTATCGACATCCTTTGCTTTGAGGCATCCCCCGAGGAGTCCTATAATCAGTGGATCAACAGCGATTCAAGCTGCGGCAAAGAGCTTATGGGACGTAAGGATGTAGTTTCCGTTGCCCTTACCTACTATAAAGGCTTAATTGCAATGGAGCCCACCACCCATATAGAGTCTGACGATGAGATTAATTTAGAACTGAAACTTGACTGGATAGAACTTCTTCTCCATCAGGACGCTGTGAAAAATAAAGCGTCAGATAAAGAAAAAGCGGACATCCTTAAGCAGGCACAGCTCAGGGATTCTAACGTGGAGAAAAACGGATACGCCATCACAGATCTGCTTCCCGATTTAGCCGCGGCTTACAAATAAAGGGTTGACAAATGGGTAAAATATAGCTAGACTATTAGCGCTATGTACACTGTAGGAACATGTATTTTGTAAGCGCATCAGTTTAATTTTAGTAAAATAAGGAGAATCTCCATGGGAAAGAATAAGAAAAATAAGAGACTTAATATTGTTCTTAACAGGTTAAGCGAGAATACTCCTTTTGCAATACGCGAAGCGTATAAATCCATTCGTACCAATCTGCTGTTCTCTCTGGCGCCGCTTGGAGGCAAGACGGTCGTAGTATCCTCGGCCATGCCTAACGAGGGCAAGAGTACGAACTGTGGGAATCTGGCCATAGCGCTTGCACAGACCTCTGCGAAGGTCTTGCTTATTGACGGGGATTTGAGAAAGCCTACACAGCATAAATTCTTTGAGGTGGACAACTCGAAAGGCCTGTCTAATTTGCTGGTGGGCTTCGATTCTGTTGCGGACGCAGTAAAACGTAATGTTGTAAAGAGTCTGGACCTCATTACAGCGGGAGCTCTTCCCCCGAATCCCTCTGAATTGTTGGGAAGCGAGAACATGAAGATGTTTTTGAAGAAAATGGAAGAGTACTACGATTATATACTCATTGATTCACCGCCGGTAAATATTGTTACCGATGCCGTGGTTTTATCTAAGTATGCGACAGGCATTCTGATGGTTACGAGAGCCATGGAGACAACAGTGGAAGAACTGGAGAATGCGCTGGCGACCATAAGAACAGCGAAAAGTAATGTATTGGGTATTGTTGTTTCCGATGTACACCGGGAGAGCAAATCCGGATATTACCGCAGTTACAAAAAAAGCGGTTACTACTCCTATTACAGCAGTGGCTATGATCAACCCTACCGAGAACGAAAACCGGATGCTGCCGCACCTGACGGAACAACGGAGCAATAAGCATACGGTTCTCTTTGAAAAGTAGTTTTTTATTCCGTAAATTTTCCAAAAGGTTGTGGCAGCATGATTAAAAATCCTTACGAGTGCTGCATATTTGACCTGGACGGAACTCTTTTAGATACATCCCGCGGATTATTAAACAGCCTCGATTATACAATTGAAAAATGCGGTTTGCCGCCTTTCCCGGAAGAAAAGCGGTTGTCTATTATAGGGCCGCCGATCAAAACTTCTCTAAAAAAGCAATACAGGCTTTCGGAAGAGAAGGCAAATGAAGCATTGGCCGTGTTTCGGGAATACTATGAAACAAAGGAGCTTTTTTCTGCTGCGCTGTATCCCGGCATTTCGGAGCTTCTCCCGGCGCTGAGAGACCGCGGCATCAAAGTCGCGCTGGGCACATATAAGGTAGAGCGCTTTGCCGTGAGGCTTTTGGAGCATTTTAACATAAGGCCGTATTTTACCTTTGTGGGAGCTGCTGATCCGGCGGGTAAAATGTCCAAAACCGACATCCTGAATTTATGTGCCGGGAAGATGAACGGCGGGCGAAAAGACGGCATCCTGATGATCGGTGACAGTGAATTTGACGCTGTTGGAGCCAGAGAGGCGCATATGGATTTTCTGGCGGTAACCTATGGATTCGGATTTAAAAAAGATACGGATCTGGGGGGATTTCCCCATGTAGGGATATGTAATTCTGTCAAGGAAGTGGGTGATTTTTGAGGATTATATTGAAGAGATCGAAGACATTGAAGAGAAAATTGAAGAATTGTTGAAAAATCGGAAATTTGCCGCTTTGAGAAAAATAATAAATGAACTGAATCCTGAGG
>CBCSVZ010000169.1:0-3443 GCA_965143695.1 uncultured Oscillospiraceae bacterium | reverse complement strand
GTACCATTGCAATAAAGCCCTTGGGAATGGCTTCCATGGCCTCCTTGACACTGACCACCTTACGGAGTACGAGGAATATGATCGCAAAGATCAATGCGATCAAGCCGCCCCAGGGAAGTCCCACAGTAGCATCTGTGTTGGAGAAAGCATTGATAAAGCTCTCTCCGTCCAGAAAGCCGCCTACATATACCAGTGCAAATACACAGACAATAATCAAAACGACAACAGGCAATATCAAGTCAATTACCTTTCCTTTTGAATTGCCTTTTTCTGTTTCTGTATTATTGCTTGAGGATACCGTAAACAGGTCACCCTTCAGCGCGTTGTCCTGGAATCGCTTCATCGGGCCGTAGTCGAATTGCATCAGTGAGATCGCAACAACAAAGATCAGTGTCAGCAGTGAATACAGATTATAGGGAATGGCTTTTACAAAAAGCCCAATGCCCTGCCCGTCCTCTGCATAGGCTGCCACTGCCGCTGCCCAGGAGGAAATCGGAGCGATCATACAAATGGGAGCTGCCGTGGCATCGATCAGATATGCCAGCTTGGCACGGCTGATCTTGTGGGAGTCTGTAACCGGACGCATTACAGAGCCTACTGTCAGACAGTTAAAATAGTCATCAATAAAAATCAGAACGCCCAGTACGAAGGTGGCCAGATGGGCGCCTACACGCGTCTTTATGTGGCGCTCTGCCCATTTTCCGAAAGCAGCGGAGCCGCCTGCCTTGTTAACCAATGCAACCAGAATTCCCAACTGCACCAGGAAGATAAAGATACCGGCCTGTCCGGATACTGCACTGATGAAGCCCTCATTTACAACATTGTCAACTGTTCCGATGGCTGAGAAGTTCGACGCGAAAAGTCCGCCTGCCAGAATACCGATAAACAGGGAAGAATAAACCTCCTTTGTTATCAGGGCAAGCGCAATGGCAATCAGCGGGGGTACCAGTGCCATAAAGGTAGAGTAGTATCTGCTGTCTGCGGCAACCTTCCCGCTACCATCACAGTTTTCACAGCCTATGACCTCCGGTGTGCCGGTTCCCTCACATGCTGTACATGTAACCGAATTTCCGTCACTGTCAAGCATAATGCCTACGCCGCTGCAGCTTTCACAGGAGGAGACCACTTTCCCTGTGCCTGCACAGTCGCCGCAGGTAACCATTGCATTGCCCTTGATCACAAAGGCCAGCACCACAACAATAATAAGTGCTACGGCAATGGCTATGACTTTTTTCAAAGTTCCTTTTTCCATATCATTTCCCTTTCCGCCGCCTGATGCGGCAATGCATTAAATAGTAAAACCATGAATACACAATAAGCGAATTCATGGTTTTATCATTGTTCCTGTATTTTCCATGATAGCTCTCCACTTGCGTGACAGTATGAAGCATGTTATGCAGCATACCAGCCGGATAATCTCCGGAGGATTATCGGCTTCGGCACCTCATCCTTTCCCTGACCACTCTGCTCCGACAGAAAATACGCGGACAGCTACTGTTAATCGGTGCGCCTCTACCTTGTGATGTATTCCGTTTCTACATTCGACATTATATAATACAGAAGTACAAATTGCAACAAATTTGTAAATATTATTTAGCGGCGATGTATTCGTCGTAGGTACAGCGGTGATCCCTGATCCCTTCAGGTGTGATTTCAATGATCCGGTTGGCCACGGTCTGTATGAATTCATGGTCGTGGGAGGTAAACAGTACAATACCGTTGAAGGCGGTAAGCCCGTTGTTTACGGCGGTTATGGATTCCAGATCCAGATGGTCTGTGGGTTGGTCCAGTATCAGTGCGTTACTCCCGTACAGCATCATTCGGGAGAACATACATCGCACGCGCTCCCCGCCGGATAAGACCTTTGCAGGCTTGAATACCTCATCCCCCGAGAACAGCATCCGTCCCAGAAAGCCCCTCAGATAGGTTTCCGTATTGTCCTTAGGGGAGAACTGCCTCAGCCAGTCAATCAGATTGAGCTCTACATCGTCGAAGTACCGGCTGTTATCCTTGGGAAAATAGGAATAGCTTACGGTGCTTCCCCATTTAAAGCTGCCGCTGTCTGCCTCTGCTTCGCCTGCCAGAATCTTGAATAGCTCCGTAACAGCCAGCTCGTTTTCACTGATAAAGCAGACCTTGTCCGTTCTTTCCAGACGGAAGGTAATGTCCGTAAGCAGCCGTTCCCCGTTAAGGGTCTTGCAAAGTCCGGCAGTTTCCAGTATTTCCTTTCCCGGCTCTCTGTCAGGGGAGAAGCCTACAAAGGGATAGCGCCTGGAAGAGGCGGGCAGCTGCTCTACGGTTATTTTATCCAGTAGCTTCTTACGGCTGGTAGCCTGTCTGGATTTTGATTTATTGGCGGAGAACCGGGCAATAAAGTTCTGCAGCTCCGCAATTTTTTCTTCCGCTCTCTTATTCTGGGCCTTGATCAGTCTCTGGGTCAGCTGGCTGGATTCGTACCAGAATTCATAATTTCCCACATACATCTTAATTTGGTTATAGTCAATATCTACGATGTGCGTACATACGTTATTCAGAAAGTACCGGTCATGGGATACCACGATCACCGTGCCGGGATACTCGATCAGAAACTCCTCCAGCCAGTTTATGGCCCCGATATCCAGCTGGTTGGTGGGCTCGTCCAGTAAAATGATATCCGGTTTTCCGAACAGTGCCTGAGCCAGAAGTATTTTTACCTTGTCGCTGTCCGCAATATCCGACATCTGCTGATACAGGAGGCTTTCCGGAAGGCCCATGCCCTGAATGAGTTTGGAGGCGTCGCTTTCTGCTTCCCAACCTCCCATTTCCGCATAGAGCTCCTCCAGCTCCGCAGCCCGGATGCCGTCTTCTTCGGTAAAATCCTCTTTTAAATACAGGGCATCTTTTTCCTTGCCCGCATCGTAAAGCTTTTGATTGCCCATTATGATCGTGTCCAGTGCCGTATATTCGTCAAAGGCAAAATGGTCCTGCTTCAATACAGACATCCGCATCTTCTCCGGTATGGTCACGCTTCCGGAAGTAGGCTCCAGCTGTCCTGAAAGTATTTTCAGAAAGGTGGTCTTGCCGGCTCCGTTGGCACCGATGATGCCGTAGCAGTTACCGGGGGTAAACTTTAAATCTACATTTTTAAACAGTGTCTGTCCCGAAAAGGAAAGACTCAAATCCGTAACAGTAATCATTCTGACAGTCTCCTTATATAAAAAGCTCAGCGGACATAGTATCACATTTTACCGGTATTGACAAACTTAAGCGAGAAAAACGGTGGATTTATCAAACATGTGTGCGCGGTTGGAATTTTAATGGATTTCAATTCTCAACCTGTAGTTGTACAGGTGTAAACGGATATGTTATACTCATTAAAGAAAATATAACTTATACTAAATATACGGAAGCTGTTGAAATAAATCAGGGAGTCGATAGTATGACGCTTAAAATCGGAGAAAAAA
>CBCSVZ010000168.1:0-3456 GCA_965143695.1 uncultured Oscillospiraceae bacterium | reverse complement strand
TCCGGGATGTCCGGGAGCTCCTGCCGGAAAGCAGGAGGCTGGCAGAGGAGGAGCTGCGCCAGCGGTATTTTGTACCTGTGATACAGGCTGTTACCTCCCTGAAGGATGAGTACGGACAGGTGTACATGGACATCGAGACCAACGCGGGCAATAAGCGTATTGTTGCGCCCAATTCCAATGCCAATTTTATTCTTTTGGGAGAGGACCGGCTCTTGATCGTGGACATAGACGGAAACCGATATGAGCTGCCTTCCCTGGCAGCGGCAGATAAAAAGACCCTGCGGCTTTTGGAGGTCGTCATATGACTTTGAAATTTCCTCTGACAGGGGAAACCGGTAAAATATTTTCTGAAGATACCGTTCAGTTTGCACTGCCCCTTGATTTAAATGAGCAGGATCAGTTTGATACGGGCTATTTTATTGTAGATGACACCCAGCTGTATCTCGTAAGGCGTGACTGCATACAGAGACAGCTGAAAATTGCAGCGTATCAGGATTTTACCGCAGAGATGTGTATCGGCGGAGGCTTTTTCTGTGCTGTGCGGAAAGCAGACGGGTGCAGAGAACGGCTGTGCCATTTTACCATGGAACACGCGGCCCGCTATGCCCTCGTTGCCCGTAAGCTTCAGCTGAGATCCGAGGGGAAGTCTGAGGAGATCCTGAACGATGAACCTGACCGCAAATGTATTCTTTGCGGCCGTGTTCTTCCTGAGGGAAGCGGTGTCTGCCCTTTCTGTACAGACAGAGGCGCCATCCTGAAGCGGCTGTTGGGTATGATGAAAAAATATCTTCCGGCCATTTGCCTGGGCTTTTTCTTCCTGATGATCATTACCCTGTCGGGCATTTTAATGCCCATGATCTATGCAGAGCTTGTCAACAGGGTGTATCTGTCTGCGGCAGAAAGCCGGGGAGATCATTTTATGTGGATCTTTGCGGGACTGATCGGGGCCTATTCCCTGTGTAAGCTGTTTAATACCGGCTTTACCGTTTTGAGAGGACGGCTTATGGCTTCTGTAAGCACGGGCATGATGCACGACCTGCGGATGATGATGTTTGATAAGATCCAGAGGCTTTCCGTAAGCTTCTCGGGGAAACGCACGGTGGGGGACCTGATGAACCGGGTTACCTCCGATACGGCGCGGATCCAGTCTTTCATACAGGAGGAGGCCGTTACCTGTATCAATCAAACCGTGGTATTGCTCTTCTCAGGGGTCCTCATGTTTACCATGGACTGGAAGCTGGCGATCATCGTGATCCTTCCTGCTCCGGTGATCGTGGTCTGTGTACGGCTTTTCTGGGATAAAATACACAATATATACAGAAAGCTGCGGGGGTTGTCTGCTAAGGGCAACTCTATTTTACAGGATGTGTTCAGCGGTATCCGCGTGGTGAAATCCTTCGGTACCGAGGAAAGAGAGGTGCAGCGCTTTGAAAGTGTAAGCGGCCAGTACCGGGACAAGACTGTTAAAAATGAGTATTTTTGGGCTACCTTCCAGCCGCTGATCGGCCTGCTGCGGTCCTTTACCTATTTTTGTGTGGCACTGATAGGAGGCTATGCGGTCATCAACGGTAAAATGTCCGTTGGACAGCTGACTGCTTTTACCATGTATGCCAATTATATATACGATCCGATCATGTATATGGTGGATCTGCCCAGGAATTTTGCCGATACGGTCACTGCAGCTGCCAGAGTATTCGATGTGCTGGATCAGACCCCCGAGGTATCGGACTGTGCAGATCCTGTGGATCTGGAGATCAGGGGCGCCGTCCGGTTCGACCGTGTAACCTTCGGGTATAAGTCTTATGAGCCTGTGGCTGAGGAAATCAATATTGATGTCAAGCCGGGGGAGATGATCGGTCTGGTAGGACACTCCGGGTCGGGCAAGACGACCCTCACGAATTTGATCATGCGCTTCTATGATGTGGACGCAGGCGGAATTTATATTGACGGCGTTAATTTAAAGGATATCTCTCAGAAGAAGTTTCACAGCCAGATCGGTGTTGTGCTTCAGGAGACCTATCTCTTTGCGGGAACGATCATAGAGAACATCCGCTATGCCAAGCCGGAGGCTACGGAGGAGGAAATTATTGAGGCCTGTAAAATTGCCAATGCCCATGAATTCATAACCGCTTTCCCGGATGGCTACGAAACGCGGATCGGGGAAAAGGGCCAGCGGCTGTCCGGCGGTGAGAAGCAGCGGATCGCCATAGCCAGGGCGATCATATGTGATCCCAGAATTTTGATTTTAGATGAGGCGACCTCTTCTCTGGATACGGAAAATGAGCTGGTGATACAGACTGCGCTGCAGCGGCTGATCAAGGGACGCACCACCTTTGCCATTGCCCACAGGCTGTCTACGCTGAAAAACGCGGACCGCCTGATCGTGTTGGATCACGGCAAAGTGGCGGAAATGGGGACTCATAATGAACTGATCGATCGGAGGGGAATCTATTACAGTCTCGTTATGGCACAGCTGAATATGACCAGAATGCTGGGAGATGTGGAGATCACGGATTCCCAGTTCATTGACGAAATCAAGAAGAAATGATATACTTTTACCCGTTGGAGATGATTTAGCAATGGCCAAAAGATCGAAACGAAAAAATATTATATTGACGAATTTACCTGCAGCGATTGCCTTGCTTCTGATGGCTGCTGCTTTAAAGATAACCCTGAAGTTCAGTTTTTTTGTCTCTTTGCTCATTTTGATTATTATCTATTTCATTTTGGGCGTTCTCATAGAGCTTATTACAGATAAGATCAATACCAAAAAGAAAAAGGAAGAGCTGTTTAAGAAATATGCCGAAGGGAAGAGCGGACAGCTGCCTGCATTCGATAATAGCCCGGAAGAGGATGAGATCGCGTATGAAGTTAAACCTCAAAAAAAAGCTGACGAAGTATCTGGGAAAGTGCGCAGGACGGTTTCTGTGGGATCGCTTTACGAAACCGAGGAAGCGGAATCCCCGGCCTTTGTGCGTAAAGAGGAAGGTTCCTCTGAGGAGCCTGCGGCAGTTAAAGAAGAAGAGATCCCTGAAAAGGCAATTGCGTCATTCCGGGACAGAGACACTGTCTCCGAACCGGAGCCGGAGCCGGACTTGGAACCGGCAGAAGAACCGCAGCCGGAACCGGAGCCTGTCGCTGAAGAGGTAACTGCAGAGGGCCTGGCTGACGGACAGGAGGAAGAGGACAGTTTTCTGAACATCCGGATTTCCGATCTGAAGGATGCGTCCGAGAATTCTCCCGCATCAGATGATCCCTTTGAGGAACTGTTCGGTAAGAAGCTGAGTGAGATGGCAGCAGATACCGGAGCCCAGGAGGAGCCCGAAGCAGAAATTGAAGCGAAGGATGGGGGGAAACCGGAAGCTGCGGAAGCCGCGGAAGCGGAAACGATACCGGAGGAGCCGGATCCTGCCGTAACGGAGGAAATAGAGGCGGAGCCTGTTTCAGAGGGGGATA
>CBCSVZ010000167.1:0-3456 GCA_965143695.1 uncultured Oscillospiraceae bacterium | reverse complement strand
GAAAATGAATAATAAGGGATTGACAATCAGCATGATCTTTGAGGCAAGCAGTGCTAATTACGGAGAGGGAATGGGTAACATCTCGACCTTGAAAAAAGTAAGCCGCAGCGGCGGAGCTGGGCATACCTATATCTCCAGGCAAGCTCTTCGGTATAATATGGTGGAGCAGTTAGGATGGAATAATACGCCTGTAGAGGCACAGGGCTCGGGTGATAAATCCGTTGTACAATTCAGCGCGGATTCTACCATAAAAGACTGGCCGGAAATCGACCTATTTGGATATATGAAGACATCGGGTCAGAAAAACGGTGCCACTACAAGAAGTGCGGTGGCAAGAGTCAGCAATGCGATTTCTCTGGAGCCCTACAGCGCGGATATGGATTTTTTGACCAATATGGGGTTGGCGAAGAGGGGCGGAAAAGACAACCAGATCGCCCAGAGTGAAATTCATATGTCTTTTTACGCATACACCGTGACCATTGATCTGGAGCGGGTCGGTGTTGATGGAGAGATCACTGTTTCACAGGAGGAAAAGGCCCGGCGCGTATGTGCCTTACTGGATACCATACAGTTTCTCTATAGAGACATCAAGGGACGCAGTGAGAATCTGTCTCCGGTCTTTATTATCGGAAATGTATATGACAGGAAGACTCCTTTCTTCGACAATCGGCTGAAGCTCAAGTCACAAAAACTGGAGATTGAACCTATTAAACAGAGCGTAGAGTCTGCGGGAGATACGCTGATTGGTTATGTAGGAGGTATTTTTAAGAACGATGAGGAGATCAAGGCGGAATTGTCTCCTGTGTCTGTTAAGAGCGTATTTGATGCACTGAAAGAAAAGGTTACGGTGTATTACCATGAAAGCAATCAGAATTAAAGCGTATCAGCCTACGGCGAACTACAGAAAGCCTACCGGTTTTGTTCTCAGGGAGAGTTATCCTCTCCCTCCGTATTCTACTGTAATTGGCATGGTCCATACTGCCTGCGGGTTTGAAAGCTATGTGCCTATGAAGGTATCTGTTGCAGGACGATATTATTCCAGTACAATTGACCTATTTACGCAGTACGAGTTTGGCAACAAAGCCTATGAAGAGGGCCGTCACCAACTGGCGGTACTTTCTGACGGAAAGTATTACGGTGTCAACAGGGGTACCGGACATGTACAGTTGCTGGTGGATGTGGAACTGCTTATTCATATTTTACCGGAAGAGGAATCCATGATTGATACCATAGCAGAGGGACTTATGAATCCTCAAATTTACCCGTCTCTGGGACGGCACGAGGATCTCCTCCGCATTGATGAGGTCCGGGTGGTGAATTTACAGGAGGTGGATGCTGATGAGGAGGATGTTGCTCTTGCCTATGATATGTATATCCCAAAGGCATTGGCAGCTAAGACGCGGAAAGACGCAGAACTGAAAATAAACGGTTCCGTATACAGATTAAATAAGTGCTTTTCCGTTGATGCGAAGACGGGATTCCGAAAGTGGACGGAGCGGGTCGAGGCGGTCCACGTCTCCAAGGGAAAGGACTTTGAGAATGATACGGTGCTAGTCGACATGGACGGAGAACAAAAGTACCCTGTATTTCCGGCGTAAAATTTAACATATTTTTTTAACGCCATGGGGTCTGACCCCTGTCCGGAGGGAGGAGTTTTTTATGTATGATGCAGGTAAAATGGCAGCGAAGTCCAATGGGGAGACTCTGGACGAGCATGTGGATAAGGTACTCCGGTGCATGAATCAGATCAGGGACTTGTACCCAGAGGTGCTTACCTCCCGTGAGTGGGACATTTTGGAGCGAGTCCTTCTCTTTCACGATATGGGTAAAATAGCTCCGGATTTTCAGGACTACCTGAAAAAAGACGGCAGGCAGGTTAAAATGGAATTCTACCATAATATGCTCAGCGGGACTTTCATCGATCCGGAACGGTATACGCAGGATTTAGATGAAGAGGAACAAGTAATTTTGTACGCCGCTGTCTTTTTTCACCACAATCATGCCTCTCCTGCTGTACCAAGCGGCTTTGAAAAAGAGATTCTTAAGAATCCCGAAGTATTAAAGGCTTATATCAGGGAGTGTGTCCGCCAATGTGCAAAGCGTTATGATGAGGCGATTTACTGGAAAGGGCAGCCTCTTGATTTAAGGGGGAAGACCAGATTCCTGAAAACGGCCCGCTGTATTCTGAACGGGGATTTTTACCGCTGGAATTCTTATCTTAAAATAAAAGGTCTGCTGCACCGATGCGACTATGCGGGCTCCGCGGGAGTTGATGCGGAACTTGACTATCTGGATAAGGGCATGACCCTGGGGGAGAAGACGAAGCGGTTTATTACCGAAAATTATGGTAAAATGCGAAGACTCCAAACCTATATGGCCGAACATAGGGATCAGAACCTGATCGTGACTGCCGCTACCGGAAGCGGTAAGACGGAGGCGGCGCTCCTGTGGCTGGACAGGGGCAAAGGCTTTTTTACCTTGCCTCTAAAGGTTTCCATCAACAATATATATGAGCGGATACATAACAAAACCATTCAATACAGTTCCAGCGTTTTGCTGCATTCAGAGGCTTTACAGGTATACGCGGAGCAGGATTCTGTTCAAACCTATGCCGTGGCACGGCAGTTTTCCGCGCCTCTGACGGTATGTACCATCGACCAGCTTCTGAAATTTGCCTATAAATACAACGGAAGCGAATTACAACTGGCGACCATGTCCTATTCCAAGCTGGTAATTGACGAAATACAGAGCTATTCTCCCCGGCTGTTGGGCACCGTTATCTATGCTTTGATCCAGATTCATCAACTGGGCGGCAAGTTTGCCATTACAACGGCGACCTTCCCCAAGATTATTTTACCGTTTCTGGAGCAAGCCGGTGTGGATTTTGTAAAATCCCCTCATTTCTATGGAGATGTAAAGCACAGGCACTGTATTACTTTGATTCATCAAAATGAGTTTGACTATGACTTTATTGCGGAACAGGGCAATGTCAAAAAGGTTCTGTTCATTGTAAATACAGTGGAGCGGGCCAGGACGGTATACAAGCAGCTGCGGGAGAAAGGCGCCAAAGTCCGTCTGTTGCACAGTCGGTTTTTAAGAAAAGACAGAAAAATACTGGAAGAAGAAATTGTACGGTTTGGAAAGAGTAAGGAATCCGGTATTTGGGTTTCCACCCAGATTGTGGAGGCTAGTCTGGATATTGACTTTGATATGCTTTTTACCGAAATGTGCAGTATGGATTCTCTGCTGCAGCGAATGGGCCGTGTGTTCAGAAGTCGGGAATATAATGATGACAAGATGCCCAATGTGTATATTTTACCAAATGAGAGCGGTGTGGGCGTCGGAGAGAAAGCCGTCATACACAGGGAGATATATGATGCCTCTATGAAAGCATTAAAAAATGTTATGGGGGACAATGCCTGTGTATTGTTGCAGGAACATGAGGACTGTGACCGA
>CBCSVZ010000166.1:0-3479 GCA_965143695.1 uncultured Oscillospiraceae bacterium | reverse complement strand
GCCCTATTGCATATTTTATGATACCCAGCATTTCATGTGCATTAAAGTTTGCAAAAGAAAAGCCGTTGCCCTCAAGGGTATATTCATTAAAGGGTATGACAGTATCTTTCAGGCCTCCCGTTTCTCTGACGATGGGTACCGTACCGTATCGCATAGCCATCATCTGGCTGATACCGCAGGGCTCGAACAGCGAAGGCATCAGGAACATATCTGCCCCCGCATAGATTCTGGAGGCAAGCTTACCGTCAAAGCCTATGTAAGCCGCAACCTTGCCCGGATAGCTGGAAGCATAGTATTCAAAGAAATCCTGATAGGCACTGTCACCGCTGCCCAATAGGACAAACTGTACATCCAGCTTCAGTATCTCCTCCATAACACAGGTGATCAAATCAATTCCTTTTTGTTTCACCAGTCTGGATATGAAACCGATCACTGGCACCTGGGGATTCGCAGGAAGATTCAGCTCCTTCTGCAGGGCCAGCTTATTCTCCGCCTTTCTTCCCACAGAGCGCCAGGAATAATTGACAGCCAGCGCCTGATCCGTAAGCGGATTGCATACATCATAGTCGATCCCGTTGGTGATGCCGGTAAGCTTATAGCTCTTCTCCCGCAGCAGACCGTCAAGACCTTCACCGTAATAGGGCATCTGAATTTCCCGGGCATAGGTCTCGCTGACCGTAGTGACTTTATCCGCAAATACAATACCGCCCTTCATAAAAGAAACGCCATCCTTGTATTTCAGCTTATCCTCCGCATAGTAACTCATACGCAGGCCACACAGGTCCTCCAGAATTCCCGGAGAAAATACGCCCTGATATTTCAAATTGTGGATCGTAAATATAACTTTGGTATTTGCCAGCTCAGCACTCTTGTCATAGGAATCCCGGAACATCACAGGAATCAGCCCCGTATGCCAGTCATTACAGTGGATAACATCCGGTCGGAAGCCGTCCATTCTGAAGATCGCCTCCAGTACCGCTCTGCAAAAATATGCAAATCGCTCGCCGTCATCGTAATAACCGTAGCAGCCCGGTCTCTTAAAATAATACTCATTGTCAATGAAATAATAGGTTACGCCGTCATATACCAGCGCGTACAAACCGCAATACTGCGTCCGCCACCCTACCGAAACAGAAAAGCTGGAAACAAAGGACATTTTACCGGAAAAATCCTGGGGAATATCACTGTATTTCGGCAGGATCACTCTGGCGTCGATACCCTTCTGGCAAAGAGCTTTCGGAAGCGCATATGCAACATCCGCCAGGCCCCCTGTTTTTATAAAAGGATGTACTTCTGACGATACATAAAGAACTTTCATAGTAATCTCTCTTCTCCTTAATAAAATACGCCGGTTTCCTTCAGCATATTTCAGATATTGCTGAGGAAATTGCGTTTTTCAACAACCAACGGATACTGTGCGCTGCCTTTCAGCTCAGTACCCTCTTCTATTATAGCATTTTTGTCAATAATGACATTGGACAGCTTGGAACCGGCCTTAATACAGCAGTTCTGCAATATGATACAGTTGTCAAGCTCCACATCATTTTCCACCACAACATAACGGGCCACAAGGCCGTTTTTAATGGAGCCTTTTATAATACATCCGTCTGCCACCAGTGAATTGTATACATGGCAGCCGTCCACATACAGGGTCGGATGCTCATCTTTGATTTTGGTATACACCGGGCGGTTATCCGCCATAAAAAGCTCTCGCCTGTTTTCATAGTGAAGCATATCCATATTGGCCTTGTAATAGGACTTTATGGAATTGATACAGGCCAGATAGCCCGTAAACTCATAGGCGTTCACTTTGTAGGAGTTGATCTCGCTGAAAATAACATTATACAGGCTGCCTTTGCTGGAATTACTTGCCGTTTTGTACAAAAAGTCCACAAAAAGCTCTTTCTTCATAACAAAAATTTCCATGCAAACATCGGCAGTCTTCATAAAGCCGATGTTCTTGCCCGCTCCTGTAACGCGATTCTCTTTCTTGTCCACAACCAAAGTGTAACAGTTCTGAAAATCCAGATCGGCTGTATCCGAATGCTTATAGACCATGGTAATATCGCAGCCTGACTGCTCGTGCTTATCAACAAGGTCGCCAATATCCATATTGCAGATCATGTAAGAAGACGTCAGGATAACGCTGTCGTTTCTGCTGCGGTAAATATACTCCATATTATTCTTCAGCAGCTTGGAATCGTGGTTTACCAATTCATTCAGTCCGTGGTTAAACAAAAACAACCCATCATTTTTCCTGTTCAGGTCCCAGGGCTTACCGGTTCCGATGTGGTCCACAAGAGATCTGGAATTGGACTGGGAGAAGATACCTACATTTTTGATGCCGCTGTTTACAATATTGGAGAGCATAAAATCGATAACCCGATATCTGGAGGCAAAAGGAATCGAAGCAATGGGACGGTTGGTTGTCAGACTCCTGATCTCGTTTTCATTTTCACTTAAATTAAATATAGCCATATAATCCTTTATCATTTTTCCGCACCTCCCGCATTGCCGTAATAATTCGGCTTAATATTGGATTCCGCATCTACCACAACGATCTTGACACCGTCACCCACCACATTGTTGGATTCAATAACCGAATTTTCCAATACAATCGACTTGTTTACAATCACCTGATTTTCAATGGTACAGTTCGCCATGATGATGGAATTCACTACCCTGGCCTTTTCCGCGATCTTCACCCCGGGGAAAATAATGGAGTTCTCCACCTCGCCGTATATTTCACATCCCTCGGAAACCAGGCAGTTCTTCAGGACAGCGTGCTTACCGATATGCTGTGCAGGCCAAATACCGGTTTCCGTATACATTTTCCATGCACTGTCAAAGAGGCGCACCTCATTTTCTTCCGAAAGCAGATCCATATTCGCTTCCCAGTAGCTTTCAATGGTTCCCACATCCTTCCAATAGCCTGTAAACTTATAGGCCAGTAGCTTATTGCCGTCCTTCAGCATATTGGGAATGATATTCTTACCGAAATCATAATAGGAATCCGGATCGTTTGCATCCTCAATAAGATATTTTTTCAATTTGGCATAGGTAAAAATATAAATACCCATGGAGGCAAGCGTGCTCTTGGGATGGGCAGGCTTCTCCTCAAACTCCTGAATAATATTATTCTCATCGGCGTTCATAATGCCGAATCTGGAGGCCTCCTCCAGAGGAACATCGATCACGGCGATGGTAGCATCCGCTCCGTTTTTGATATGTTCCGTCAGCATCTTTCTGTAATCCATTTTATAAATATGATCCCCGGAAAGGATCAATACATAATTGGGATTGTACTGATCCATAAAGTTCATATTCTGGTATACGGCATTGGCAGTGCCCTTGTACCAGTCACCGCCCTGCTCTGTCATATAAGGCGGCAGCATGGCCACACCGCCGTGCACTCTGTCCAGATCCCAGGGCGCTCCGATTCCGATATGAGAATTAAGCATTTGGGGTTTATATTGCGT
>CBCSVZ010000165.1:0-3482 GCA_965143695.1 uncultured Oscillospiraceae bacterium | reverse complement strand
TGAGCATTTCAAAACAGCTTTTCGACAAAACCCCCGAAGGTACAAAAGTATATGTATACAGAATCTCCAACAGCTCCGGCGCATATGTGGAGATTCTCAATTACGGCGGCATATTGCGCTCCCTGTGTGTTCCGGATGCATCCGGTAAGATGGCGGATATCCTGGTGGGATTTGACTCCCTGCAGGGCTATATCGACACAAAGGACGCCTATTACGGCGCTTTGATCGGCCGCTGTGCCAACCGCATCAGAAACGGACATTTTACCTTAAACGGTAAAGAATACCAGCTGGCAAAGAACGACGGTGACAACCATCTTCACGGCGGCAATGTGGGCTTTAATCAAAAAATCTGGGATTGCAATACCGAAGACAGCGCGGAAGACAACGCTGTTGTACTTACTCTCCACAGTCCTGACGGTGAGGAGAACTACCCAGGAAATCTGGATGTGAAGGTAACCTACGTCTTCGATGACGAAAACAGGCTCTCTCTTGTTTATGAGGCGGACTGTGACAGGGACACCGTAATCAATCTGACCAACCACGCATATTTTAACCTGGCAGGCCACAACGCCGGCTGTATCTGCCAGCATCAGATCTATATCAACGCACTGGAATACAGTGTTTCTGACAGCACCTGTACTCCTACCGGAAAAATTGCTCCGGTAGCGGGAACCCTTTTGGATTTTACCACTATGAAAGCCTTGAAGCACGGACTTGACCTGGTAGGCACGGACCCTGATATGACGGCAGCAGGCGGCTACGATCACAACTATGTACTGAACAAGCCACTGGGCGAAATGGCGCTGGCAGCTACTTTAAAAGATCCGGCTTCGGGCCGCATTATGGATACTTATACGGATCAGCCCGGCATGCAGCTGTACTCCGGTAACTTTATGCACGGGGATACCGTGGGCAAAGACGGTTATGTATACAAAAAGCGGGGCGCCCTGTGTCTTGAAACACAGCACTACCCCGATGCTGTCAATTTTCCGGAATGGCCTACAACCGTTCTGAAAGCAGGCGAGCATTACAAATATACCACTGTATACGCCTTCCGTACGGAAGCGTAAGCAGAAGTCCCTCAAAATTTCACAAAGGATCCGGTTCTTCCGTTACCGCTTCCGTAGGCTGCGGCTGCGGAGAGGCTTCCGGAGTGGGCCGACTCGGTGTTTCCGTTATTTGCGGCGTAGGCGACGCAGTGGGACACTGAGTCGGCTTTTGTGTCGGCACCGCTGTAGCTGTGGGCGTCGGTGCAGGCGTTGGCGCCGCTGTTTTCTTTGGCAGATCTGCCTCGGCACTCACCCCCGGTTTTGCCGGGTCGGTGGGGTCGTAATCCGTTCCGTAAGGCAACAGAGCAGGCTTCAGAGCAGACCAGGTGGCCGGGTCTGAGCTGCCGTCTACAATCTCCACAACAGAGCCCGTGGGGCAGTTCATATAGATCCATCTGGCATCCTTCACCTGCATTCTCATGCAGCCGTGGGATCGGGGATATCCAAGCGTATTGTACTCTGCTACGATCAAAGAAGTGGGATCCATGCTTCTGTACAGTTCCGAATGAAACATATATCCGGTAAAATACCCGGACATGCCGTTCGGGCGCAGATCGGTTATATAGAAAAGTCTCGTAGCATATTGGCCGTAGGTGGTTCCGAAATCCACCCAGCGGTATTTCCCCGCGCTGTTATCCGTACTGTCCAATATCATATATTTTCCCAGAGGCGTTGCATTACTGCCCCTGTCCATACCGGTAGAGGTAATAATCGTACGCACCAGTTCTGCAGGATTTCCTGCGCTGTCACGCCTGTATATGTAAATCAGCTGGGCGTTAATGACAACCCTGATATACAGTGTATTTTCAACCATATAGTCGGAGGGATAATTGACACTGACCGAATAGTGGTGAGATTCCCGTGTGTAGCGGGGACTGGTTGCAGTAGATGTATACGCGCTCTGCCCCTCTTGTTTATGTTCCGGAGAGGATGAGGGCGAAGCGGAAGGACTGACTGCCGGCGATACAGAAGGACTGTTCTTCGGAGTAGCGCTTTCATTGGGGGGCGTCTTTCTGTCAGCAGACACTGTGGGAGAATGTTCCGAACCGGTAACAGTCGGTACGCTCCTGTCGAGCGGAAGTAAAAATAGTATTCCAATGGCAAAGCTCATAATAAAGCCTGATATTCTGGTAAATAGCTTCATCTTTTGCATCCGTGTAGTATCTCCTGTTGTAGTACGACAGGCTGATTATAACATTTTTTAACAACTGTAACAATACTTGTTTGAAAAAAGGTTTTACAATATCGGGAAAAATCAAGAGATCCGTCTCCCGGCAAAGTATCCGGATTTACAGCAAAAAAAGAGGCCGCTCACCTAAGAGCAGCCCCTTTCTTGTATATTACGCGAAAAGCTCTATTACTTCAGCTCAGCGAAATACTTAATTGTACGAACCATCTGGCTTACATAGGAGTTCTCGTTGTCATACCAGGAAACAACCTGCACCAGATTATCCTGACCAACCATTGTCTGTGTTGCATCAAACAGAGAACCGTATGTCATTCCGACGATATCGCTGGAAACGATCTCATCCTCATTGTAGCCGAAGGACTCAGTAGCAGCAGCCTTCATAGCAGCATTGATCTCTTCCTTGGTTACGCTCTTCTCTACAGTAGCAACCAGAATTGTTGTAGAACCTGTAGGAGTAGGAACACGCTGAGCAGAACCGATCAGCTTGCCGTTGAGCTCAGGAATAACCAGACCGATGGCCTTTGCAGCGCCTGTGCTGTTCGGAACGATGTTAACGGCACCTGCACGGGATCTTCTCAGGTCACCCTTTCTCTGAGGACCGTCCAGAATCATCTGGTCGCCTGTGTAAGCGTGGATCGTGCTCATGATACCGGACTTGATGCCAGCCAGATCATTCAGAGCCTTAGCCATAGGAGCCAGGCAGTTTGTTGTGCAGGAAGCTGCAGAAATGATCTTGTCATCGGGAGTCAATGTGTCATGGTTTACATTGTAAACGATTGTAGGAAGATCGTTTCCTGCAGGAGCAGAAATAACAACTTTCTTAGCGCCTGCTGCAATGTGAGCGGAAGCCTTCTCTTTTGATGTATAGAAGCCTGTGCACTCCAGAACAACATCTACATCCAAAGCACCCCAAGGAAGATCCTTAGCGTCTTTCTCTGCATAAATCTTAATTGTCTTTCCGTCAACTGTGATAGAATCCTCACCGAAGGAAACCTTATCTGCCAAAGCGTACTTACCCTGTGCAGAATCATACTTTAACAGATGAGCCAACATCTTAGGGCTTGTCAGGTCGTTAATTGCAACAACCTCATAACCTTCTGCGCCGAACATCTGTCTGAAAGCCAGACGGCCGATACGGCCAAAGCCATTAATAGCTACTTTTACTGCCATAATATTAAACCTCCAAAATAATTATTTTATTTTACCAACAGGCATTATACCCTATATCTGGTAAAAATTCAACA
>CBCSVZ010000164.1:0-3504 GCA_965143695.1 uncultured Oscillospiraceae bacterium | reverse complement strand
GTTTGCTTTCAAATTCAAAATGCCGTATACTCAGGTTTACAGAACACAGCTCCGCAAGCTTCTGGAACAGGGACTGATTGAAAAGAGTGCTGCGGGATACTGTCTGAGCGCGAAAGGGCTGGATTTTGGAAATTTGGTTTTCGAGGAGTTTGTATGAGTATCTATGATATCAATGTGAGAGGACTGGTGGAATTTGTTCTGCGCCACGGTGACATTGCGCCGGGCTCGGGGGCGGAGAGCCCTGAACGAGCACAGCAGGGCGCCCGGATCCACCGCCAGCTTCAGAACTCCTTTCAGGAGGCAGACGCGGCGTACATAGCGGAGAAATCTGTTCGTTACACAGCCCGCGCGGGCGACGGGGAATTTGTCGTCTCAGGGCGCGCTGACGGGATCCGCATACAGGAAACGCTGCTTCGGGTAGATGAAATCAAGACCACGGACCGGGATGTAAAGAGTATTGAAGCGCCGGAATTGCTGCATCTGGCTCAGGGACGCTGCTACGGCGCCATTTTGGGAAATCAGCTTCCGGACATTGAAAATGTGGAAGTCAATGTGGTGTACTGCAACACGGAGACCATGGAGCTCAAGGTGCACAGTTACCGGGAGACCGCTGCTGAGGCCATGGCGTATTTTACCGGCATCCTGAAGGAATATGTAAAATGGGTGGAATTTTACCGGGAGCACGAAAAGGCGCGGCAGCAGGAACTGAAGAAGCTGACTTTCCCTTTCGGCGCATACAGGGCGGGGCAGAGAGAGCTGGCGGTCTCGGTGTACAGGACGGTCAAGGATTCGGGTAAAATGTTTGCCAACGCACCGACGGGGATCGGTAAGACGGTTTCTGTCCTTTTCCCTGCATTAAAGGCTGTGGGGGAAGGCATTTGCAGCAAGGTGTTCTATCTGACGGCCAGAAACGCAGGCGCTATGCCCCCGGGGGATACGCTGGATAAGCTCCGGGAGCAGTCCCCGGCGCTTTCCTATATCAGTCTCACCGCAAAAGAAAAAATATGTCCTTACGGTTTACAGTGTGATCCCCTGAGCTGTCCGCGGGCTGCGGGCCATTTTGACAGGGTCAATGACGCGCTGTGGGAGCTTATCAACAGCCAGAATGCCGTCAGGAGAGAGCGGCTTTCTGCCATAGCTGAGAAGCATCGGGTGTGTCCCTTTGAATTGGGACTGGACTGTTCTCTGTTCTCCTAAGTGGGGATAGGAGCTTACAACTATCTTTTTGATCCCAAAGCCCGTCTTGCCAGATATTTCTCTGACGGCATCCAAACGGACTATGTGTTTTTGGTGGATGAGTCTCACAATCTGCCGGACAGGGCAAGAGGAATGTACACAGCCTCTGTGGAAAGTGGCTGTTACAGAAAGTTGGCGGACAGGGTCAGAAGCTATTCCAAAGGGGTATATAACAGCGCAATGGGCATATGTGCCTTTCTGGACAGCGAAAGAAACAATATGTGCGAGGCGGAACAGCGCGCGGAATTTCATTTTACCCAGGAGGACGGAGTGCTGCCTGCGCTGGAAAAGTTCTGTGACCGTATGAGCAGCTATATGGATACGGTTTCCTGGCGGAACAGAGTCCCGGAGGATGTTAAGAACGAAATGCTGGAGCGCTACTTCGAGGCACTGTTCTATCTGAAAATCAGTGATCTCTATGATGATAAATTTTGTTTTCTGAAGGAAATTACCGGAGAGGATTCTCTGAAGCTGACGCTGTTTTGCGCGGATCCTTCAGGCGTAATAGGAAAGACCTGCGAAATGGGCAGGGCGACGGTATTTTTCTCCGGGACCCTGGCCCCGGTGCAGCACTATATTGATATGTTGGGCGGGAACAGGGAAGATACGGTGATCGATGTACCCTCTCCCTTTCCCGGGGACAACAGGCTGTCTCTGGCTGCCTATGATGTGGCGACGGTGTACAGAAAGCGGGGACAGTATTACGATACCGCGGCGGAATATGTGCGGCGGCTGACAGAGCTTCCGGTGGGGAATTATATGGTGTTCTTCAGTTCCTATCAATATCTGAAAGAAATCGAAAGCAGACTGCCTTCCAACTTGCGGGATACAACGGTGGTGTGCCAGCCCATGAGCTCGCGGCCGGATGTGAGAGAGAAATTTCTCCGGGATTTTGTTCCGGCGCCCCAAAAGACCAGAATCGGACTGTGTGTGTTGGGAGGCGTCTATTCGGAAGGGGTAGACCTGGTGGGAGACCGGCTCAGCGGTGTGATCGTAGTGGGCGTGGGACTTCCTATGGTATGCCGGGACAATGAGGTTATCAGAGCGGTAACCGGCAAGGATGAGCCGGAAAGAGGTTTTCGCACGGCTTATGTGTATCCCGGTATCAATAAGGTACTGCAGGCGGCGGGAAGAGTGATCCGGACCGATACGGACAGAGGCTTTATTGTTTTTCTGGATGAGCGTTACCGAAGCTACGAATACGAAACATTGATGCCCGCAGAGTATCAGCTGCAAAGGGCGGAGACAGTCGACGGAGTATTTCGTATGATCCGGGATTTTTTGTAAACCGATAGAGGAGGAGGTGTATATGTGGTTTCGTGTTTTGATCGGGATTTTCATTCCTTTTGTGGGAACGGCTCTGGGTGCCGGCGCCGTTCTGTTTGTAAGAGGAGAAATCAGACCGGGCGTTCAGAAAGCCCTGCTTGGGTTTGCTTCCGGTGTGATGATAGCGGCCTCGGTGTGGTCCCTGCTGATTCCTGCTATTGAAATGGCAGGCAGCGGGGGATACGGCGAAGACTTTGCCTGGATTCCTGCGGATGTGGGCTTTTTGATGGGGATCGGCTTTTTGCTTTTATTGGACACGGTGATCCCCCATATGCATGTCAATTCAGAGGAGCCTGAGGGGCTTCACGGGGGAAAACGTACTTCTCTCGGAAAGTCTGCCATGCTGGTGCTGGCGGTTACTCTGCATAACATACCGGAGGGTATGGCTGTGGGCGTGTTGTTTGCCGGCATGCTGTCGGATTCGGAAAACGCCGGGGTTTCTCTGGCGGCGGCCCTTGCTCTGTCTGTGGGCATCGCCCTTCAGAATATTCCGGAAGGAGCCGTGATTTCCATGCCGCTGGCGGGAAGCGGAGCCGGGAAGAAAAAAGCCTTTTGCTACGGGGTCCTGTCGGGGATTGTTGAGCCGGCGGCTGCTTTACTGACGGTATTGCTTACGGATATCATAGCCCCGGTATTGCCCTATATCCTTTCCTTTGCGGCAGGTGCCATGATCTATGTGGTTGTGGAAGAACTGATTCCGGAATCCCAGGAAGGAACTCACAGCAACATTGGCACCGTAGGTGCCGCTGTGGGCTTCGTGATCATGATGGTGCTGGATGTGGCTTTGGGATAGAGAAGGACTTTCCCTAACGCCGCCGGTCGTTTCTGCTTACCATGGCCAGCAGACGCAGAAGCTGCATGAAAGAGACTGCCAGTGCCGCTACATAGGTCATGGCGGCGGCAGAGAGGACTTTCTTCGCAACCTTCTGTTCAGAGGATGTG
>CBCSVZ010000163.1:0-3527 GCA_965143695.1 uncultured Oscillospiraceae bacterium | reverse complement strand
TAAAAAACAGTGTTGGTTGCAGGGATGATTGCCGGGTTTGTTGCCCGGTTGGTTGCCGGAAAAGAAACGCCCGTCAAAGGTAAAAGCCTTACAGAATCAGGCGTTCCCATGAATTTCCCATCCCCTGACAACCAAAGCAACTAAGAATCAGGAAGAAAAAATAAAAAGTAACCAATCACAGCCGGAAACAGGTTCAGAGGTTTTTAGCGGTAAGTTGCCGCAGTTTGTTGCCGCCTCTCCCTGCCCGGCTATTTTTATATGGAGGTATTGCTTATGGCAGAAAATAAAGGAACAAAGAAGTCCCCGGATACCGGGAAGAACAAAAAGGTGCTGTTCATCGTGAGCCGGGAGTTTTCCGGACAGCAGACCATGCGGCAGGCGTTCGAGCAGCTCATTGAGCGGCAGACCTGCGAGCATTTCGAGGAATGGATGGGACAAAAAGCCAGTTAACCACACGAAAACCGATTGCTATTTGGACGGGGGCATGGTACTATAATGGTATCGTGTCCCTGTTCGTAGAAGGAGACTACTATGAGCAGGAAAAAACAAACAAATCAGAAGATCACCGCCCTCTATTGCCGAATCTCTCTCGACGATGGCGGCGATAATGAAAGCATGAGTATCAGCAACCAGAAGCTGCTGCTCAAAGACCATGCCGAAAAATTAGGTATGTTCCAGTACGAATACTATGTGGACGATGGGTACACAGGACGCAACTTCAACCGCCCCTCTTTCCGGCGAATGATCGCTGATATTGAGGCGGGGAAAGTGGGCTGCGTCATTACCAAAGACCTCTCCAGATTGGGACGTAACTACATTGAAGCAGGCACTTATATCGAAATCTTTTTCCCAAAACACAATGTAAGATATATCGCTGTGACAGACGGCGTAGACAGCCTGACCAGCCCGGAACTGGACATCACGCCGTTTAAGAACATCCTGAACGATATGTACAGCCGGGATATTTCCAAAAAGGTGCTGGCTGGACGTATGACCCGCTCCCGCCAGGGGAAGTTCTGCGGAGGGACGCCGCCCTATGGCTTGAAGCGTGACCCGGAGGAAAAGGGGCATTTACTGATTGACCCGGAGACTGCGCCGGTCATCCGCAAAATCTATGATATGGCGCTGGACGGCTGGGGCTGCATGCGGATTGCCAAACGGCTGATGGAGGATAAAGCCCCCATTACCCATGTGAAAACACAGACGGAATGTGATGTGAATTACTACTACTGGAGCGCCAGCAGGATCAGCCACATCTTACGCAATCCCTTTTATAAAGGGGCGCACCTGGTCTGCCGGACACACCAGAAAGGAATCCGCTCCGGTACGGTGGACATTATCCCCCGTGAAGATTGGGAAATCATTGAAAACTGCCACGAAGCGATTGTCACGCCGGAGGAATGGGACAAGGTTCAGGAGCTGATTGACGGCAGACCTGCCATCATGGAGGGCAATGCCTGCCCCTTTTACAACATCTTCCACGGCATTATCTACTGTGCTACCTGCGGGAAGTCCATGCAGGTACGGTATGAAAAGGTAGGACGCACCGGAAAAAGCCGCTTTACCGGCAAAATGAGGGAGCCTATCGACAAGGCATACTACATCTGCCAGACCTACAACCGGCTGGGAAAGAACGCCTGCACCAGCCACAAGATTGAGGCAAGGGATTTGTATGACCTGGTATTGAAAGACATTCAGGAGCTGGCGGCAATGGCTTTACAGGATGCGGATGCGTTTTATAGCCGGTTGTGCCGCCGAATGGAGCGCCAGTACCAGACAGACGCTTCCGAGGCACAGAGGGAATGTGAAAAACTGGAAGTCCGGAACCAGGAAATCGACGATTTGTTTTTGAATCTGTACACCGATAAGGCAAAGGGGATTTTATCGGAACAGCGCTTTCTGAAGCTGACCTCCGCTATGGAGCAGGAACAGGAAGCGAACCGGAAACGCCTGCAAGACCTGTCTCTGCTGATACGCCGTACAGAATCCCAGGAAAGCGATGTACAGACCTTTATCCATGAAATCCGCCAGTATGCTGCCATTCAGGAACTGGACGAAGCCATGCTGCACCGTCTGATCAGCCGGATTGTAGTCGGCGAAATGAAGAAAGTGGATGGACAGAAACAGCAGGAAGTGAAAATCATCTACAACTTTGTGGGTGAGATACCGGAATAAGCACCGCAAAACCATAACAAAGCAGCCCGTCTGAAAGGTATAAGATTATCTTTCAGACGGGCTTATTATATTTGTTTGATTTTCTTTTCCTTATCAATACCTCATAAATTGCTTAGAGTTTCAAGTTAGCTTTTCACTCGCTTTTTACTTTATTTCTGTTTTTCGATATACCTGATACAGAACAGGTAAAATAATAAGGAATAGAACGGAATAAATTGTTAAAATAATCGGAACTGATCCTATCACTTTCCCACCAATTTCATAAAGAGTAAAGGTTTTAATTGCCATATTTATCTGCAAGAGCTGGTCTGGCAAAAGTCCTAATACATCTGATAATACTGAAAATCCACCCAAAAAGGATTGAATGAATAACAGTACAAATGGAATTGTAACAGCTAAAACAGTTGTATGTGTCTTGGCAGATACCAGCATGGAAACAGCTAAAATGAATAATGCTCCCACATATCCACCAATCACGGTTAAGAGGTATGCCTGCAAATAGGTAATATTGTAAAAACTTTTCCAGAAAGCCCAGCTTGTCTGAATAACACAATTTGCACCGCCAATACCTGCAACACTAAATACTACTGCGGAATATATCAGAATTACCAACCAGTAAACTCCGGTAATAACAATCAACCCAGCCGCTATTTTAGAAAAAGTCCCCCTATTTCTGCCATACCTTGCGGAAAAGAAAACAGAATCCGCTTTCCACCCAAATTCGTTTGAAAAGATACCTGCTACAAAGAAACTCATAATCAAAACGGTCAGCATAATGATTGTGGGTGCATAGACCAAAGCAGCAGTAAAACCGCCTGCATATTCATAATAAAAAGGAGTCTCCAGTTTTTGATATTGACTAACCAGAAATGCTTTTTCCTTTTCACTGAATTGGTCTTTTGCTTCATCAGAATTAAGCCATTTCTCCAGATTTAAGATGCGGTTATCATAAAGCTTTCCAACCTCATCCTCTGATAAGTTGTCTGCCCGATAGTAATTATGTTCTCGGAACTCGGAAAATCCAGAGTTAATTAAATCCCTAATATCAGAAAATCCCTGTTTTTTGGAATAGCCAATGTTGCTGGTTTTAATATCTGTCGGGCTGTCAGGATAGGTTTCGTTGATTAGCCGATTTTGCCGAATGACCTCTCGAAGCACATCTTCTGTGATCAGGCCTTCCCATTCCGCTTTTGTATCACGCAAGTACCTTGCTGCCGCAATTCCTGTGTGTGTATCCCCCTCCTCATCCACATAGCCCATGGAAGATATTGCAAAATAGCAAGTAACAGCGATGGCTGCCAGCAATACGATCAGACCGATTTTATTTGCAGTTTTTGAAAATATCTTTTTTA